>NZ_JAMYMK010000008.1:0-279635 GCF_040318565.1 Mesorhizobium sp. M1142 | reverse complement strand
CTGCGGCCTTGAGCACCGTTCGCCCGGTAGCCGTGGACCCGGTAAAGACGATGTGGCGCACATCGGGATGGTCGATTAGCGCCTGACCTGCCGTTTCGCCGTAACCGGTGAGCACGTTCACAGCTCCGGCAGGCAGCCCCGCGGTCTCGCAAGCACGTGCGATCTCAATTCCGGACAAGGGAGCCAGCTCTGGCGACTTCACCACCACTGAATTGCCGGTCGCGATGGCGCAGGCCAGCGAACGGGCAGTCAGTTCCAGTGGACCGTTCCACGGAACAATCTGGGCGGACACACCGAACGGACTTCTGACAGTGTAGTCGACCAGATTGGCCCCGCGTGGGATCGAGCGACCTTCAAGCTTGTCGGCTAAGCCACCATAGTACCGCAAGTGTCTGACGGCGGTCCGCACTTCGCCATGGGCGAGGTCCAACGCCTTGCCCGTCTCGATGCAGTTGATGATCGCGATCTCGTCGCCGCGAGCCTCGAGTACGTCCGCCACGCGAAACAGCATCCGCCCACGGTCGTAAGGGTGCATGTCTATAAGAACGCGGTCGCGAAAAACGCGGTCGGCGGCAGCAACGGCGAGATGAACTTCTTTAAATCCTGCTTCCGCGACGACCGCGATCGTCTCCCCGCTTGAGGGATCATCAACCTCGATCCGCTTGCCTGACGAAGAATCCCTCCACTCCCCATCGATGAAATTCTTGATCACTTCTGTGCCAGACATCGAAGTCCTCTCTGGAAATCTCCTCGACGCGCACCACTGCTGACGTAGGTGTCGCGGGTTGCACGGATGGCCTGGCAAAGGCCTCGGCTTAACCGTGAGCCCGCGTCATGACCGGTGGCGGTTAGATGTCGAGAGCTTTCGCCAAGACCTGCAACCGCTTACCCGTACGCTCTAAGCGGTCAACAGCTCTATGTCGCCACACATCAACTTTGAAGTCCTCCTTCGATAAATTTGATTGCCCGAGCATAATCGGAGATATTCTGCGCGGGCCCAAATTTATTTCTCGATTTGGATTCAAGATAGTGATTTACTATTCATATATAGGCAAATGCATCGTAATCTGCAACAAGATGTGTCTTCCTCATATCGGCACCCACAAAACTGAGTACTACAATGCTACTCGACGATCTAAAAATCTCCTTACTAAAAAAATCATCAAGTCGCATCTCGATCACATCTACCAGTTTTGAAAATAGCTTGTCCTCTGCCTCGTGATACCTACCAACACACGTAGGTGACTATCGCCGTACTTTGGCAGATTGTTAGCGAGACGGGCATTTTGAAATTCCCAAGAGGAGTCTTCAGTGCCCATTGGAGGTCGGGTTTTTGGGAGGCGCCGGCCATGGATGGACACTGGCAAGCTGATTTGGAGCGTTGGCTCGTGCCGTTGTTGGGGCGCTGCGGCACAACACCGGGCACGAATGTGCCCGGCGTGTATCGCGGCCGCGCCGCACAGGTGGTGTAGCTCGGCGGTAGCGAAGCCGCTTGCGAGCGCGCCCTCGATAGCGCTGTAGCGAGCGAGCGGCTTTGCGGTGGTGACCGACAGTTCGCCGGTAAGGTCGGGTTGCTGACACCAACCTGATTCGAAGGAACCATCGATGACCGACGACATGATGAACCTGCGCACGCTGTGGAGAAGACCCCCGATGCCGATATCTTGCGCGAGATGATTGGCTTTGCCGCCGAGCGGCTGACGGAGCTGGAGGTGGGCGCCGCCACCGGCGCCGCCTATGGCGAGAAGAGCCCGTTGCGCACGGCCCAGCGCAACGGCTATCGCGAGCGCGACTGGGAGACGCGCGCCGGCACCGTCGAGCT
Organism: Mesorhizobium sp. M1142; assembly: GCF_040318565.1. Classification (NCBI taxonomy): domain Bacteria; kingdom Pseudomonadati; phylum Pseudomonadota; class Alphaproteobacteria; order Hyphomicrobiales; family Phyllobacteriaceae; genus Mesorhizobium; species Mesorhizobium sp. M1142. Next base: position 277,813 of record NZ_JAMYMK010000008.1, on the reverse strand, counting down.
GCGCATCCCCAAGCTCAGGAAGGGCTCCTATTTCCCCGGTTTCCTAGAACCGCGCCGCATGGCCGAGAGGCCGCCGTCATCCAGAGGCCTATGTCCAGGGGAGCTCGACCCGCTCGGTCGACGACCTGGTCAAGGCCATGGGCATGAGCGGCATCTCCAAAAGCCAGGTCAGCCGGCTGTGCGAAGAGATCGACGGGTCAAAGCGTTCCTTGAAAGACCCATCGAGGGCGACTGACCATATCTGTGGACCCATGGTGCGCGTGAAGGCGCGAGAGGTGAACATGGTTTAGCGATCATCGCTCAAGCTTGGTGATCTCTACCGCTCGCCAACTACTAACGTTTAGTGTGGATTTCCTGCGTTAGGAGGACGCACTTTGCTGAAGTACCTATGAACACCGGCAACCGTAGTGCAGGGCATACAGATGGAAGCGAGATCGTCTTTGTTATTCGACTATATAATTGTAGGTGGCGGCTCCTCCGGATGCGTCATGGCGAACAGGCTATCGGCCAATGGAAGTCGCGTCCTGCTCATTGAGGCCGGTCCTGACTTTTCCCCAGATGCCATCCCAGATGATATCCTCGATGGCGACCCTACGAGGGCTTACTACAATCCTCGTTATCAGTGGCCGTCACTCAACGCGACCATAGTGCAGGATCTAAGCAGGCGTACACGCTATGAGCAAGCCCGGGTAATGGGCGGGGGCTCTAGCATCAATGCTCAAGTAGCTAATCGGGGAGGCCCTGCGGACTATGACGAATGGGCGTCTAGCGGTGCGACGGGCTGGGATTGGGAAGGTGTCTTGCCATACCTCCGCCGACTTGAGTGCGATCTTGATTTTAGCAATGAATTTCATGGCAACGACGGTCCGCTGCCAATTAGACGCGTGTCCAAAGCAGAATGGTCTGGCTTTATTCGTGCTGTATCGATGGCTTATGAAGACAGAGGTATACCGTTCCGACCAGACTTTAACGGCGAATTTGGCGATGGTCACTCAGTTGTTCCATTGACGAACCGCAACCGACGTCGCGTCTCAGCTGCGATGGCTTATTTGTCGGAGACCATCCGAGCTCGGCCCAACCTTACAATCTTGTCTGAGACGACGGTCACACGGTTAACCTGTGCAGGCCGTCACATAACTGGTGTGAAGACCGAAAGTAAGACCGGCCGGCACTCCTATCGCGCGTCAACGGTTGTCCTATGTGCCGGGGCCATTCATTCGCCGGCCTTGCTGATGCGATCCGGGATCGGCCCAGCTGAGCAGCTGTTAAAACTCGGCATTCCAGTTGTCGCAGATATAAACGGCGTCGGAAAAAATCTGCAAGAGCACCCGGGGGTGGCTATCTCAGCATATTTGAGGCCGGACGATCGTATGGCGCCTAACGCGACCGGCTATATTCAGATGCATGCTCGTTACTCGTCAGGTTACGAGGGCTGCCCTTCAACCGACATGGCTATCTCGGCCCTCGCCAAGTCTGCGTGGCATCCGGTCGGCAAACGCCTTGGCACCTTGGCTTTCTGGGTCAACCGCGCCTACTCGACAGGAACGGTTTCGCTCAAGAATTCTTCTCATGCTACTGAGCCGGGGGTGAATTTCAATATGTTGAGCGACAAACGCGATGCTGAGCGATTGAAGGAGGCGTTTCGGTTAGTAGCACAGCTGCTTGAGCACAAGGCGCTGGTGGCGGTCGCGCTTGACCCATTTCCTTCTACTTGGACTGGACGAGCAAAGCGGATCAGCAAATACAATCGCCTAAATTTCGGGCTCACCTACATTGTCGCCACGCTTATGGATAGTTCCTCGTGGTTGCGTCGAAGGCTAATAAGATATACGATCACCGATGGTCGTAGTATATCAGACCTCCTCGATAGCGACGAGTTTCTTGACCGCTTTGTACGCCAGAATGTCTTTGGAAACTTCCATCCGACTTCAACTTGCCGGATGGGAGCCGCTCTGGATCCAACTAGTGTTACGGATCCATCCGGGCGCGTTCACCGAGTATCGGGCTTAAGAGTCGCCGATGCGTCGGTGATGCCATTCTGCCCTAGAGCAAATACGAATATCCCAACAATTATGGTCGCCGAAAAGATATCTGACGCGATACTGACTGAACGCAGTGGGTGTGGTAGCGTATAGGGTGGAGTATGGCGGGATGTACGAGCCGTGCGGTCCCCGCGACGAGTTCCACCTCCCGGCCACCGCCCAGAACCTTTCGAAATCGCCAAACTCACTAGCCTTAGCCTAGCGAACCAGGCGCCATGGACACCTGGCGATTATTGAAGCAATGCTGGTTCGCAGCAGACTCTTTCTACGATATCAGAGCGTTGCCTACGCCAGGTATTCAAGCGTGCCAAGATTGCTTTTGTTGCAGCGTCAGGAAGCATAGCAAAAGCGGTGGCTTCGTGTATACGCCCATGGGGCAGACGTGTGTCTCAGGCTGGCCAAAGGTCATGCAGCACTCTTGGAGTGGCGGCCTTGGCCTCTTCTATCTCTGCTGCAGACAAACGGTCGGCCAATTGACCTAGGACCGAGCGGGCAACCTCTTCCGGATCCACCGCCGGGTCGCAGTGGACGCTGTCGTGGATCCGGTCGAGAAACGAATTGCGGTTTCTGGCTATCGCGCGGCGGCCGGGATGCCAACCCTCGTAGTAAAAGCCGCGCAGTAAGGCTGGCAGCTGCGCGCCCATGTACACAGCCTCGTCGCGGTCCAGACAGTCGCGCAGGGCATGCAGCGTCGCAATCAGGGCTTGGAAAACCCGCTCGCGATCATGCCAGCGAAGTCTCCACGCCAGATCGCTGATCCAATTCAGCGTTGCTTGCAATGCATAGTTTAGATCACGGCTCACGTACATAAGCATTCTCCTGTCCTTAAAGGTTTGTCAGGATCAGATTAGTCGCCATTAAGTGTCGAAATGCGTTTTGTCGGCCTTGAGGCAGACCAACCTGGTCAGGAGGGCCTAGCGCTGCCAGGAAAACGGCGGATGGACGTGGCTGAGAGATGATGCCGTTGGTGCCGATGTCCCTGGCGGTCGCGGACTAAATCCCAAAGACAAAACCTAACCCCGGAATTCGCTCGGATCTGCGAACTACGACCGCAGGGTCCGCGAATACGCTCATTTGTGCGGGGCCCGTCGCGGCCTGGAGAAGTACTCCTCGTTCCATCCCGGATTGGTCGCTTCGCTTCCCAAATCCGGATTCATCGCCTCAGAGCAGCGATGGCGCTGTAGACTCGCCTGAAAAGCACCGCTGGATCTCGTGCGGCCACAACTCAAACAATACGACAGCATCAGCGCGCTTTATGCCGAGGCGCATAGCCGTTGCGCAATGTGGGCGACGGTGGACGGCGGGACGGTCTAGATTGTAGGAGTGTTCTTCCGCCGTACCACACCGAGGGGGCGCCGGGTCGTTGCCATAGTTTGCGCACGCTTGAGAAAATCGAACACTTACTGCAAGTCTCGTGCGCGTCCGGCGCCATGCCCTGTTTCGACTGACTCGAAGTTGCGCAGCATCATTTCCGCAACACTGAAGGTGTGCCGCCCTTGCGGCGAAGTCAGGCTAGCGTCGATATCGGGATAGATAAAGAAGGGAAGCGAAATTCGGTCACTCAGTCCACTGTGGGCGACCTGATGCGGCGTACTCTTGAAGCGGTCGTCGCTCAAGGCCTGAAGCATGTCGCCCAAATTGACTACGAGACTGTCGGGCAGGCTCGGCACTGGCATCCAACGCTCGCGGAACCACACTTGCAAGGACCGGGTGGGGAGTTCCTCCTGCAGCAACAGCGTGAAGAAGCCACCGTCGGTGTGCTTGGCACACGTGCCGCCGCGAGCTGGATACCGGATCACGCGTTGCAAGAGTGTCGGCGGGCTGAAATGGCTTCGGAACCAGCCCTGTTCCATACCGATCAGGTCGGCAAGCGCGGTTCCAAGCAGCGGGACAACTCCGCTGAGCACGGTAGCCTGCAAAGCAAGCAGGCTTCGGGCGAAACCAGGAGCCAAGGCCTCATCCGGAAAGCGCGTGATTCCAGCAAACGGACGCCGGTCGCCTTCGTTCTCAATTCCGAGATCGAACAATTCCTTTGGATCGCGGCCGGCCTCGGGATGGAGTATTTCGCCGTGCAACGGACTGTATCCACGGGCGATAGTAGGATACATGCCTTGAGAGGCGTGACCATAGCGTTCCTTGATCGCCTCTGGCAACGCGAAAAACCGCCGGGAAGCCTCGATGGCTTGTGCGATCTGTTCCTTCGGGATGCCGTGCTCGACAAGGTAGAAGAATCCGTACTCCTCGCAGGCCATTTGCAAGCGCCGTTGCTCTTCACGTTGCGTTGCATCGGCTGCCAGTTTCGCCAGTGAAATTTGTGGTAGCGTGGTCATATTCGCTTCTCCGTTGGTGCTTTGGCCCTTGTGGGGCTCTGGAAAGCTTAGAAGTCGGCGTTCTTGTCCGCGGTGTATCTCGGCTGGATATAGTTTCACCATGCACGAATATATCTATCGAATTGCCGGCAATGGCAATACGGGATAAATTAATAATTGTAGAGCTATTGTTACATCTCGTTCGTCGCTGTTAGATATTTTGCAGGAACAATTTACAAATGGTACACAGAATGTAATGCTAGTCTAGAAGAGTTTTCTATAAATGATCTACGAAAGCCTGCTTGACCTACTCCGAAAATCGGCCGGAACTCGTTCGAATTTGCCGCCGACCGCGCAAATTGAAGTGAAAAACGGGACCGTATGGTCAGAGTTTTGTGCGCGCGCCTTTGCCGGAAGACGAACCCGCCACACCCCGTCGATGAGCCCCTGATTACCTCTTCCCTGGGCATTGCGGCCGGCGCGCTCGGAAAGGCGACGATCCCGGAGCGGATATCCTGCGCGGGGGCGCACACGCCTTCGGTCGTTTGCGCCGGCAATGTCGTCACGCTCGTCGAGGCGATCCCCAATCTCAAGAGGGTGATCGCGGGATAACTTGCCTGCTCAGCGCCAGGGATATCCCTGCACTGTTGGCATCCTCCAGCACCATTGGGGTCTGCCTCGAATGTGATGACCATCCGATCCTCGGAGGATGAGGCGTGCCGCAGAGCCCGCAGGTCCTCGGATTTGCCTCAGGCCTAAATTAATCGCATATGCCTTACCTTGACAAACCGATTTGAGGTCTCTGGGTTTCAACTTCTTCTTTGTCGCGCCGAATTAAACGATGCGGTCGCAAAAACACTTTCAACATCACTGTTGATTATTGATCGAACGCTACGGTGATTGAAGAATACAGACTATGTTTCCTCTATGTTGCACTCGCATGATGATGGCGAAACATAACTTTAAGTTGAAATAACCTCGCCAACCGCAATGAGATGGTAGAGCTGAGGCGATGCAGAGCTGCCCAGGACGGCGCGCAGAGCCGAAGCCTTACAACCCCGGCAGTTTTGCGCGCCAGTGACACCCTCCTGTGCAAACGGCTGTGGAGCAGAGACGATGGAACACCGGCGGATTAGCGGCATCGAGGAGATACCTACCCTTTCTCCAAGAGAAAAGGAGTGCATTCTATGGACGGCGAAAGGGAAGTCGTCGTGGGAAATAGGGCAGATTATAGGTATATCTGTAAACACTGTTAACTTCCACATAAAAAATGTTATGAGAAAGATGGATACTGTTAGTAGAACAACAGCAGCAATAAAAGCGCTTCAATCTAGAATTATCGAATTGTAAAAGATCGGCCGAAAATCTCGCACAAAGAAATGTCATGGCTAAACCACGATCCTTCTGTTACGGAGAAATGTACGTACTCTTGCGAGTCGGCGATTTTAACATCGGTTGTGCCAGGAGTTTTCTTGAACTGCATCTGTCGGAGCGGTGTGAGCACTAATCTTCGGTCCATTTCGGAAACGGTCCAAGTCGAGCCGCGGTGCACTGCACACTGACGCAAGTAAATACCCGATCGATGTAGGAAGAAGTATACGTCGGCTAGATCACCTCTCGCGTTGCTTCTGCCTTGCTTAACATCACCTCGCGATGCGTGTTCGGCTCGGCACCGGGAACGGTGGAGCGCCGGGTAGCGCGGACAGGTAATTGGTAAATCGTGTCGTAGACCGGCAGCACCTGAAACGCCAAGGGCTTCATGATAGTGTCGGTCTGAAACAGTCCGAGGGCCGCTGTGACTAAAGGGGCCTCCCCCCCGCGTTCGACCGATGTGACACCTGTCGGCGGGAGCCGGTCGGTCGTTACGACGTCCAACTTCAGGTCCACCAGAGAACAAGATCCGGGCGAGCAAACCCGAAAAAGCTGTTCAACACCAGGCGACGCTTTCCGTTGCCCGATTGACCGGTGACCCCGTGAACGAAACCGCCATCGATCAGGCCTATATCCCCCGCCCTGAGCTGGAAGTCGCGACAAGGAACGCCCTCGAGATAGGCTGCCGAATAGGGATAGCCCGTAGTCTCCACACCTTGCGACTTTCGGTCCGTGACTGTCGGCTTGTGGCTCCAGAGCCGCAGATTGCCACCTTCCTCGGGCATGCTGGGATAGAAGTTGAGTGCTGCGACGGTGTTGTGCGCCACCGCAGAAAGCTCGTAATCGTTCCCAGCACATAACACTTGAGCGACGTCGTCGTGGGGGTCCAAGGAGAACCTGCCGCTGCCAGACCAACTGAGAGCGCGACAAACATTAGCCTGACCGTGCTCCGAACGGGCCAGCCGCAATTCAATGCCCTGTTTGCGAAGGTCGCGCTTCAACGCGTCGAACAATGCTCGGACCGGATCAACCAGATTCTCAAAAAGCGCGTCGACGTACGGTCGCGCAGTTTCCGCCTCTGCGAAATAGGTGGCTGCATCCTTCCTGTAGTGGGATGCGCCGACATATTGTCCGGGAACGCCATCCTTACGCTCCTTGAGACCGGGACTGCCACTGAAGTTCGCGGTGATCTCCTCGGCTATTTCGGTGCTGAAAGCTTGCCTGATGTGCAGAGCGGTGATCTCACCTTTCAGGACTGAGGTGATGTCCGCAGTGCTGATCGAGCCGGTTCGTTCTCTGATCGCAACAGGCGAGGTGGCTGGGGCTTGGGATAACTGATTAGTCTCCATTGGCTTGCTCCTTTAGTGCGTGATCAAGGATGGCGATGCCATGATCGAGTTCGTCATCGGTGATGGTTATCGGCGGAAGGACTTTGATGACGTCGCGATTTGGTCCTGAAGATTCGATCAGCAGGCCATTTTCGAACGCGACATCGTGCACACGGCCGACAACGGCCTGCGAACGGCACTTGAGGCCGGCCATCAGACCGCGGCCGCGCTTTTGTTCGATGCACTTGGGAAATTTCGCAACAAGGCGGTCAAGGTGCGTTTGCAGCTTGACCGCAGTCCGCTCGATGCCTGCAGTAAACTGCCTGTCGGACCACAGTTTGCACATAGCTCCTGCTGTCACGAAGGCGAGATTGTTGCCTCTGAAAGTCCCGCTATGTTCTCCGGGTCTCCATATGTCCAGGTCGGGGCGAATCAGAACAATGGAAAACGGACTACCTGAACCGCTTAGGGATTTCGAAAGGCATACGATATCGGGTTCGATTTTCGCGAACTCGAATGAGAAGAACTCGCCCGTTCGTCCCGCACCCGCCTGGATGTCGTCGACGATCATAACAACACCGTGCTTGCGGCAAATGCGCTGAATTTCTGTAAGCCAAGCTGCGGATGCGGCGTTCATGCCGCCTTCTGCCTGGATGGTCTCCAGGATGATTGCGGCGGGCTTTTCTATGCCGCTCCCTGGGTCGCCCAATACGAACTCTATGTAGCCCGCGGAATCGAAATCTTGGTTCGGATATCCGTCATAAGGGACACGGATCACATCGTGGCGAGCGACGCCGCCCAGATCCCTAGTTGACGCCGAACCCGATACCGCCAGAGAGCCAAGCGACATGCCATGAAACGCGTTCGAGAAGGCCATTACGCTCGGGCGGCCGGTATATTTTCGCGCCAGGGCCAGCGCCGCCTCGTTTGCGTTTGTGCCGGTCGGCCCAGGAAATTGGATTTTGTAAGAGAGGCCTCTGGGCTTCAGGATCGAATCAACAAACGCTTCAATAAAGTCACGCTTTGCCGCCGTATACATGTCGAGCGATAGAAGAATGTTCTCGCCAACCAGGTATTCAATTGCTGGCGCCATAATATTCGGGTTGTTGTGTCCGTAATTGAGGGCGCCGGACCCTACGAGGAAATCGATATATGGGTTGCCGGCCTCGTCCCAGATTGTCGCCCCAAGCGCCTTCGTGAAGACTGTGGGAAACGATCGCCCATAGCGACGAACATTAGACTCATGAGCTGCAAAAACGTCGCTGTTCATTTCAGGGTCCCTCTGCATGTCGTGCCGCGTTCAACGAGCCAGTGATTAAATGCGTTTGGTCGGTTGCGGTTGTTTTTAGTTTCACTGAAGATCGGAACGGTCCAGGCGGAACTTTGGGACGGTCGTGACCTCCCAGGAGTGTGTTCGTAATGCGACACGCTCCTCAAAAAGGTCCGCGCCAAAAGGGAGACCGGACTCGCGCGCCAGCTCAACTGCACTGACGCCTTCGGAACCTCCACCGTAGTCACGTTGCTCTGCATGGCGATATCTCTCGTCTATGCGTTGGAACGAACTCAGTTCTAGAGTTTTCGGGGAAGCGTCGATACTACGGTATTTGGTAGTTGACGCACCTGCTTGTACCCGGCGAAACGCCCTGCCAATCCTATCAAAGCTCAGCGCTAGCACCGGCTCATGGGGTGACAGGCGCTTCTGCCATGCAGCAGCATGCTAACGTGTTGCAGGCGCTCCGGCAGCAACACGAACCATCGTGCCCCGGCTAGTGGTGTAGCTCGGCGGTAGCGAAGCCGCTCGCGAGCGCGCCCTCAACAGCGCGGTAGCGAGCGAGCGGCGTAGCGGCGATGTCGGCGTTCTTCAATGTCGGGGCGCTTTCGGACCGCTTCTGAAGCGTCTCGACCAACTCTGCCCTGAATGAGGATTAGGGTTTCGAAAAGCCGACAGCGGAGGATATAGGTGAGACCAGGCTAAGCCGGTTCTCCCCCCTCTTGGGCCAATAACCAGACAGCTTCGTGCTGGGAGATGCTACCACAGGATGTGTCGAAGCCGCGTAAAAATGGGGACTAGACTCCATCGACCGGGTTCACGCGAGGCAGAAGGAGGCGGCCCGCCTGATGCAGTCTCAAGAGGATCGACATTCGCTCCGGCCCCGCTTTCAGGCGGTTCGCCGACCTCCAATCAGCATGCGGACGCCGTTGGATGGGCATATTCGCACATCCTACAAAGCAGAAAGCCATCTCTCCCATTCATGCGATCGGCGATTTCGCTAAAAACTGGCCCTTCAAAAAGATCTGCGTATTCGTCGCGCAGAAGATTGCCCAATACGTGGCGCCGTTCAAAATCCATGCAGCAGAGCGTAACGTCACCGTTTGGGAGAAGAACATTCCGATACTGCCGTCCGTCAACGCATGTCAGCTCTCCGACGACTGGCTGCCGTGGTTCGACGACCTTCCGATCGACGCTTCCACCCCTGCTGCTCAGAGGCCGCGCGCGAACTAGCGCTTCGGCGGGGATTATCCCGGCGATATCCGGATGGACCTCGCCCAGGACTATAAACCGAATCGAGGCAATGTCTGTGTCGACCACTTGACGAATCAAAGCGAGATACTTGTCTCCGACAAGGCGGCCATTCATATACGCGCCATCATCGAAAACATGGATCACGAATACCCTCCAGCGCAGCGCTCGCAGCCGTTGTAGATCCCGCCCCTTCATTCCTACAAGTGTCGTGAAAATCCGGATGCCATGGCCTCTGGCGTAAGCGTGCTCGACCATTTCGGTGCAATCCGGATTGAGCCAAGGCTCGGAGTACCCGGCGAAACTAATGTCGACGGAAGTTGGAACGCGCGCCAGACATCGCTTGAAATCTTCAAGACGAAGATGCTTCACATGAGAGACCGCTCTTTGCCGATGGGCGAACTTGTCCTGCGGACAATAAGAACATCCGACGATGCAGCCGGTGGTCGTCGTTATTTCTAAAACCCTGCCGCCCGGGATGGCAGAGCCCAGTTCCTGTAAGATCATCGGATACCTCCACTTTTCTGACGCTCTTGGCCAATCCTGAACTTCAAACAACAAGTTAGCTTATTTAATTCTGATGGAATGTTGCTTCTTCTGCCAGCAGATATTTAGTTACGTCCTTACGATACCGGTCTATCGACTAGTATTATAGTGTTTCCACGGTAATACTCTCGGCGAATTTTCGATTTCCTCAGCAAAAATCCCTCGATCAAAATTTTCCAAATGAACTCAGTCAGCTTCCCAAGGGGCGGCAACCAACCGCCGGCTCCGGTTTGCCGGGCGGCCCTCGAACGAGCGTTGGGCGCCATCGCCGGCACGGCAGGACGGCGCAATCGCAATCTGTCGAGCGTCAGCCGTTGCGGAAGGTGTAGCTGTACCCGTTGATGGCCGGCGCGCCGCCGAGATGCGCGTAAAGCACCCTCGATCCCTCTGGAAAGAAGCCTTTCTGGACGAGGTCGATCATCCCTTGCATGGATTTGCCCTCGTAGACGGGATCGGTAATTATACCCTCGAGCCGCGCACACAGGCGGATGGCCTGCTTCGTTGCCTCGGACGGAAGGCCGTAACCGGGAGCCGCGTACCCCTCGAGCAGCACCACGTCATCGTCCACGATTTCCATGCCAAGCTTGACGAGCTTCGCAGTATCCCGGGCAATGTTTAGCACCTGCGCCTTGGTTTGGGCGGGGGTGGCGGAGGCATCGATACCGAGCACGTTGCGCTGTCGACCGTCCTTGGCGAACCCGACGAGCATGCCGGCATGCGTCGAGCCCGTGACCGTGCAAACGACGATGTAGTCGAAGCCAAACTCAAGCTGTTTCTCTTGGGCGCGCACCTCCTCCGCGGACCCGACGTACCCAACCCCGCCATATTTGTGAACTGAGGCCCCGGCCGGTATCGCGTAGGGACTGCCGCCCCTTGACTTGACCTCATCGAGCGCCTGTTCCCAACTGCGGCGGATGCCGATATCGAAGCCCTTGTCGACAAGGCGCACTTCTGCTCCCATGATCCGGCTCAAGAGAATGTTGCCGACCCGGTCGTAGACGGCGTCCTCAAGTGGTACCCAGCTCTCCTGAACAAGGAGACATTTCATGCCGATCTTGGCGGCGACCGCGGCGACCATCCGCGTGTGGTTGGACTGCACGCCGCCGATGGAGACAAGCGTACCGGCATTTGACGCGATCGCATCGGGGATGATGTATTCGAGCTTGCGCAGCTTGTTTCCGCCAAACGCGAGACCGGAGTTGCAGTCCTCGCGTTTGGCGTAGATTTCCACCCTGCCCCCCAGATGCTGGGAAAGGTCGAGTTTCTCGATGGGCGTGGGTCCAAAGGTGAGCGGATAGCGTTCGAACTTTTCCAGCATTTTCTCTCCGGCAACACGTGATGGAGCTGAATTTGCCATGCACGATTCATTCTACAGGTGTCTTTGATTTGACGTCCTCTGCGTTATCCGGCGCCGAAGAGTCCCATTACTATTTCCAGCGCCCCGTTCGTCATTGAGAGTTGCAACCGCACGCCAGCGTGCGAGAGACTACCCAATGCGTGGCATTCAAGAACTGTATCCTGGATTAACTAGAACGACCGGATTGCGGTCACTATCGATTTCTCAAGCACAGTATTCCTTCTAATATCTGCTCGATGTTTATGGTTGGTCCAAAATTTGCGCCAGCTTGAGCTCTGACCTTGTCATGGCACCTCAAGGCAGCAGCAGCGATATGGCCAACATTTGGTCGCGCTGGAGCAAATCTGCGGATTCATTCGTCACCTCATCAAGGTCTGGTGGCTCGGATCCAACTTCCTTGCAACTGTCGGAATGCTCAGCCCTTTGGCCAGCTCGGCTAACGCAGCCAGACCGCCAGATCAGAAAGAGCACGCTTGCGAAATAGGCCAACTGAAGGAGCAACGAGCAAGCCAGCGTCGTGACGACTACTGTGCGGATGGAATGAGAAGCGAAGTAGACAATCAGAGCGTTGCTGCACAGCACCAGCCCCAGGACGCGAGAAAAGATTTTTAAGGGCAACGCCGTTCTCCTGGTTTTGTCTCCTCAGATCATGCTGCGACCTGGTCGGCCGCAATATGGGTCTGGCAGTTCTTCGGGCAGACGCGGGCGCAGGCTCCGCAGCCAATGCAGCGGCCGGCATGATCGACGACCATGATCATGCGATTGAGATCGCCATCGAAATCGTCATCCTCGTCGTCGCAGGCGCCGAGGATTTCACCCGCGTCATCGACGCCGTAAAGATGCATGACCTCGCGCGAGCAGACCTTGAAACAGCGGCCGCAGCCGATGCAGGTCGTGCCGTCTATAGCGGTGAGATATTCCGGCACCCATCCCGAGCCGTCGCGGGTGGTGAATGTGCTCGTCATCGTAACTTCTTCATTGCAGCGAGCGCTCTCTTGGCACCATCCAACTCGGCAAAAACGGCCGACGTTTCCTCGGCAACATCCTCTAACTCCGTCCATTTTCCCGGCAGATTCTCTGCAAGGTCGCGCAATTTCATCTTGGCAATTGCCGCGCGCAGCTGAAGCTTTCGGACTTTCTTCCCCATCTCATCTAGCTTTGACATAGATCCTTCCTCGAAATCTGTTTCTTCACGCCCGTGTCACGTCGGGATAGGCTTCAATGGCTGCAGTCGCATCGTCGACCAGTTTCGTACCGGCCTCCGCGAGCTTCCTGAACGTCTCGAAGCCGAACCGGTGGATGTCTCGACAGAGCGACCAACCGCCCGGCCGTGAAAAGCAATCGTCCGAAGCCCCCATGGGTTTCATCTCCATCATTGGCGATGTCACCGGGCCGGAGCGCTCCTCGATCGCAAGCCCCACGGCGGTGTAGAACATATCGAGCCTCCACAGCACGGCCGGATCGGGATCCCCTATGGTGGGGAGTGCACGACGTTGTTCCTTCGTGACGATGAAGTCGGCCAGCAGCGTGGCGTCCGATTTGCCTTCCCATGAGCCGTAGGACTCCTGAGCACGGATCAGCCGCACGAGGCATTTTACGAACGGGGTGGCAAGCGCCGCCTCGTCCTCGTTGACAGCAGGGCTGACCGCGGCTTCAGGCATTTCATATTCTCCTCATTGCAGTCCTCTTCCTCGATTGACGATTCCTTTTTTCGGGGACGCCTACTTCGGCCACAATTGCGCAGCCGGCGCCCGGCTCGGGGCGGCCGATTCCACGCAATCGATGTCCCAGTGGCCGACCTTGAACACGTCCTCGACTGCGAGGTCTTCCACCCCGGCCGGAATTCGCGTCGAGCATCGCTTCCGCCGTGATGCGGCCGGAGGTCATCGCAAGATTGGAGCCTCGAACCCGCTGCAAGCGATCCACACTGTGCTGCATGGAACCGACTTGCTGCGGCCGCGCCAGGGAAATGGACGAATTGGCCAGTACACATTCCAACCATCACCCCCTTTTACGGGGGGCGCTTTGACACCTTCGGCAAAAAATTCTTTTGCGGTGCCGCGCAGAGAGCGCCGTGACAAACCTTTTCATCCTTGTAGTTGGCCAAGGCCTGTAGCAACTCCGGTAGAAGGTGCTCTTTCAGTTCGTCAGGGATAGGCTCCGGACCGTCCAGCGACTTCAGTGCCAGCTCGACCAACTCGATCGCGCGATTTTTGTTGCCGCTCTGATGATAATACCGAGCGACCGCCGGATAAGACCAAAACTTTGGGCTGTCGCCTTGCGGGGGATTCAGTGCCAGCACGTGTTCGGACAGCTCTTTGCCTATCGCGAAGCGCTCAGCAGACGGAAAGCGCGAATGGTCAAGGTTCGGATGGAAGAGTTGGTCTAGCGCCGCGATCATCCAGTCCTCGGAGTTTCTGTCGATCGCGTCGCGAACCAATTGGTGCATGAGGGGCAAGCCGGTCCACATGTCGTGCATTTTGTGAAGCACCAGATTCGCATGAGCCAGGCGGAAATTGAGGTTGTCCGGCAACAAGGCAATGCCCTCTTCGATCGCCGAGAGCGCCGTCTTCCAATCCTCTGTCTTCACCGCCGCCCAAAATCTGTCATTGATCGGCTTCTTCAACGCTTGTTCGCGCGCCATGGGCTCGTTTTTGGCGATCCGCTCCGTATCGGCGGATTTCGCTTGATCGCTGGTGCGCCAGCTGCCGTTAAGCACTTTCGGCAAGACCTCATCGAGTTCCGTCGGATGACCGATAAAGGCGATGTGGCCGTCTCGGTCGACCACGAACGAGGTCGGAATCCCGACAGAAAAGCTGGGTTCCATCCAAAGCTTGTTCATTTCGCCTGTGTAGTCGAACGCTATCCGATAGTTTAGATTCGAGCACTTTTCGGTCAACCAAGCGTCCAACCTGGTTCGGCCCTCGACGGCCGTTGGAGCGTCCTCATCAGCCGCGATCCCGACGACCTCAAGTCCGCTGTCCTTGTATTTCTCCTGCAGCTGCATCAGATGGGGCATCGCCGACACACATGGTCCGCACCAAGTTGCCCAAAATTCGACGATATACACTTTGCGGGGCTGGAGGTTCGTAAGGGGCTCGCCACGCAGCCAGTTCTCCACTTTGATCGAAGGAGCCGATGACCCCATCTGCAATACCATGTTGCTCTCCAAAGCTATGGCCAAAGGTTGCGCGACTTTATGCGCGAGCTTGTTTCCCTCTGGAAAGGGGGCACACGGGCAGGGAAAAGAGAGCATCGCTCGTCTCGCGCGTCTGCGTGCAGTCAGCCTTCACTTCGTGTTGCCGCATCTCAATTCGCAAAGGCCGTGCCAGCGCGCTCAGCGGGCAGTAACCCCATGATTTCGCTTTCAAAAGCCTCGATCTGCCAAGATGGCCGGTTGTATTGAACCCGACATGTTTTCTGCCGCTGTCCGGTTTTGGACACGCATCACTCGCTTTGCCCCGCCAGAAGCGTGGCCACGAATGACTGAACAGGCATTCGGGCTGAGCGACGAGCAGATGGACATCTTGACTGCGTTAGCTGCCGACAGGCTCGTCGTCACCGCTTCACGCCACTGGCTTGAGCGTCTTGCCGTTCCGGTACCTCAGGCGGTAGTGGATCTCGCCATTTGCGATTGCAAAAGGCTGTTACATCCGAGCGCGGCCTGTGGCCCCCTCACCCGCCTTGCGATTGAATTCCTGGCTGACGTCATGGGAGTTCTTCACGACGAAGCCGGTCCAGCTTCGGCTCGCCAATACCGCCACATCGTCAGCTCGACCATTGTGGTCGTGGCGAAAAGGTCAGGATGAGTGCTGGCATGTGCGGCCTTCCGGGGTTCCTGCTGCTGTCGTTTATCTTCCGTGTTCCCTGTGCTCAGGCGCTAAAGGGACCGCCTGGTGCGAATGTGAGCGTTGTCGGAATTTGACCAGCCTCAAGGCCGCTCGGTCGCCACGCGGTGGGCCGGGCAGACTGAAAACGCCGAAGATGCGGCCTCCCTCGCCGCTGACCCGGCTACCATCCCAGGCGATGACAACGTGATTGATGCCATCGTTGAGCCGGCAAGAGCCCGACCGTCCGACTCGAAGGTCGGCGCCTCGGCCCTGCACGGTCGTTGCGGTGTTCACTCACGGCCAGTGGTGAGGGAAATCGCGATAACGCCAATACGGATGCGGCTACGGTCCGAACGCGGCCTGCTGCGCTGAAACGACTTTCTTTCTCGACCTGACGCCGACCCAAGCATCGGTGTTTTTGAGCGCATTGAGGAGCGCCTGTACCTCTGCGCGGCCTTTGAGCTCCGCGTTACGGATCATCTCGGGCGAGAAGAACCCCCGAGCGCGCGTTAGAGACGTCCGGGATGTCTCGGCGACGGCGCTTGCAGATTCGAGCTTCGCGAAAGTTGCGCTTTGCCGCGACCTTTCTCCGACTTCGCATCAGGGTAGGTGACCAGGGGAGTAGAGCGCCTCGGACAGCATCGGTGCTACTTCAGAACCCGTCAGCGAGCCAAAAACAGCGGCAATGGCGGCTTGCCAACTATCCATCTTGTCACGCCACCGAAGAGCCGCTCGCGCAGCCGGCGGCTGCCATAGGCACCCATGACAATCATGTTGGCAGACGTGTCTATTGCGTGCTGCGCGAGCACCGTGGCCACCGGTTTGCCGGCGCTCGGCAGCCGGTCGACCAACACCCGAGCACCATGCCGAGTGAGATAGGCAGCGATGTCGGCTCCCGGCTCGGCGCCGTTTCCGGTGCAGGTCGCCTCCGGATCGACTAGTGCGACACGAACTTCCTCAGCACCGGCTAGCAGATCCAGCGCTTCCCGAACCGAACGGGACGCCTCGACTCGCGAATCCCAGCCGACCAGCACGCGCCGTGGAGACAGAGTTGCCTCAGCGCCCTCCGGCACGACAAGCACCGGCTTTCCCGTATCGAACAAGCTGCCGTTGATAACAAGAGGTCCGAGACGAGTGTCGTCGAGAAGTGCGGGGCCGATGATGGTCACGTCGGTGCAGAGCGCCCGCTGTCGCACCGCGTCACCGACGCCGGCCTTGTCCCAGTGTTCGGTATCGACCTCATAGCAGCGCCACGTGGCTCTCAGCAGCTTGTGAATTTCCCTGGATGTCTTTTCCAGGTTGGCCATGTCCTGTGAAAATCTCTCGATCTGCCTAAACCGTTTGTCCAGTCTGGCGATGGCCTGTGCGCGTTGTCCAGGCCACTCGGGGATGAAATCGCCGAGCAGCGGAGACGGCATAATGAGCGGCGGAGGCGACATCACCAGTACGGAAAGATACGCGCCGACTTCGGCACACAAGCTGGCAGCTGTTCTGACATCCTGATCGGAGTGGTCAGCTCCCGTCACACTGAGTACGCTTCTGAAAGCCATTTGACTGCTTCTTTCTGAATATGTCGTACCTGTAGGCGCGTTTCGAAGCCGCAAGATTTGCCCCCAGCACGACGGAGATGGGGGGGTGGCACTACATCCGTTCGCTATTCAGCCGTCCGGCCACTCGAGCGAGTAGCCGGCCGACCTGACGGTACGAATGACGCTGGAGGGGGAGGCCGCCTTCAGCGCCCTTCTGAGCCGGCTGATATGGACATCAACGGTGCGTACACCGACATGGATATTGGCCGGCCAGGCCGCGCTGATCAGCTCGTCTCTGGTGAAGACCTTGCCGGGACTCTCAAGCAAAAGCCGCAGCAGGTTGAACTCGATCGGCCCAAGGTGGACTTCGTGGCCATTACCCCGAACCCGGTGGGCATCGAGCCTTATCTCAAGATCGCCACAGGAGATCCAGCCGCCGTTTTCAATCCCGTTTGAACCCGGCTTCGGCAGCGCCAGCTTCGTCCGTAGACAGTCGAGCAGCTTGGCCGGCGCGAAGGGCCGCACAAAGCTCTCGTCAATACCAGCCTTCAAGAGATCCAGGTGCTGGTTCTCGGCGCCGGGCGCGATCAGCGCAATTACGGGCAGGCCGCCGGTCCGGGGCTCCCCCTTGAACCGGGCGCAGATTGTGGAGCCTGTCGCGCTTGTTGGCTGGCAGTCCAGCACCACGGCCTTCGGCTCCCGTTCACTGGCCAATGCAAGCGCCTCCTCCACGCCGCCGGCCAGTTGAATCGTGAAGCCGTCCACCTCCAGAATGTGGCTGTGGACCAGATAGAACTCCGGATCCTGCGAACAGATCAGGACCAGTGGCTTCATCAGCGCTGCCCCAAGAACCACATCGGCCTCCATCGCCTCGATTGAGAGGGCTGGCCATCGCATGTCCTCAAGGCCTGACACGATCCCGTTGATCAAAAATCGGTTCCATCACGCCCGCGCCACCTCGGGATGAGCCTCAATGGCTGCGGTCGCATCGCCGGCCAGTTTCGTACCGGCCGCAGCGAGTTTCCGGAACGTCTCAAAGCCGAACCGGTGGACGTCGCGCAGGGTCTTCGACAGAACGACCAACCGCCCGGCCGTGAAAAGCACGCGCCCGAAGCCCTCATGGCTCACCTCCATCATCGGCGATGCCATCAGGCCGGAGCGTTCCTCGATCGCAAGCCCGACGGCGGCGTAAAAAATCTCGAGCCTCCACAGTACGTCCGGATCGGGATCGCCGATGATCGGGATCGCGCGGCGCTGTTCCCTGGTGATGATGAAGTCGCCCAGCAGCTCGGCGTCCGATTTGCCTTCCCAAGACCCGTGGGAATCATGAGCCCGGACCAGCCGCACGAGGCATTTCACGAACGGGGTGGCAAGGGCCGCCTCGTCTTCGGCGACAGCAGGGCTAACCACGGCGTCAGACATTTCGCCCACTCCTCATTTCAGTCCTCGTCCTCAAAGGACGGTTTCTGTTCGGCGACACCTGCCTGCGTCAGCACCTTGCGCAGCCAAGGGGGAGGACACGTCCTGAGCATCATCTGCGTGCGCAACAGCACCTCTTGGATGGTTTGGGGGTGCGGCACTTTGATCGGATGAATTTTTGCCGAAACAACCTTGGCTGCCGAAGGCCCTCCGATCGCCAGACAAAACAGGAGATGACAGCCCTTCAGCGCCTCCACCTTCGGGGTGATGCGGTCGTCGCCCTCAGTCCGATGCTTCCCGCTCTCGTCGGAAACGTCATCGAAGGCCACGGCTTCCACGAGATTCCACTCCTCGCGCATCACGTCGTAGACAGCAAAGCGCCTGGCCGAACCGAAATGGGCGTTGAGGTTCTTCATGTCCTGCGTGGCGATCGCCACGCGCAATGCGCCGGCTTGGCGTTTCGGTGTCAGTGCGTGGACCTCGTCAGTGACGAGCGAGAGGCGACGAACGGAGCTCATCTGGTATTTCTCGCTTACGGAGTGGATCAAGCGCCTTAGGCGTCGGCGCGTGCCGGTTGGCTTCAAAGATGTTGGCAACCTCGAAGATCAGGTCGCGGGTCCCCTGGTAGAGGATTGTGAGCTTGTGCTGGCTGCCGAGCCGGTCGAAGATCGGGAAGCCGACCCGCATGAGCGGAATGCCGAGGCGCTGCGCCGCCTGGCGGCCGTGGGAATGGGTGATGAGAAGATCAGCGCCGGCGCCAAGAGCTTCCAAATCGCCGAGATCGCCGATCTGAACCGACTGCGCCGGTACTTCCTCCAAAATTTTCGACATGTCGGTCGTGGTGACCGCCGCCGCGATTTCGGAGCCCATTCCGATGAAGAAGCTCGCGAGTTGGCAGAGTTGGTCTGGTTCAGCAGCGATCGCAATTTTCTTGCCTCCAAAGTGGAAATGTCCGTCGAGCAACGCGTCCTGCAACTGCGCGCGGCGACGGCGCACCCCAGCCGGCGCCGCCGCGCCCGAAACCGCGGACAGCAGCGAGACGAACCGGTCGGCGTCCTTCAATCCAGTCAGCGACCGGAACAGCACGTAAGGCACGCCGGTCAACCTCTGCAGCAGCTCGGCCGGGCGGCGCATATGCTCACCGATGACGACGCATTGCTCGGCCGTGCCAAGCTCGCGGATATCCTCGACGCTGGTGCCGCCATAGGTGGTCATGATCCAGCGGTCGGGCACCGTACCGTCGAGCGAGCCGGAGACGTCCGGCAGAATCACCGGCTTAAGTCCAAAGCTTTCAATCATCTCACGCAAATGCTCGATATCAGCCACAGTGAGGTTCCAGCCAGGCAGGATCACGATCTTCTTCGATTGCCGCGCCTGCTCGCCGGGCCGCGTAATCCTTTCGATCATCGCGGTGACAGCCTTGGCCCAGCCCTCTTCGATCGCACCGTCGAAATCCGGTGTGTTGGCTAGCACCACCTCCGTACCCGCGAGTTCTTCCCTGCGCTTCAGCCTGATATTGGCGATATCGCCTGCGGAGTCTTCGCCCCGGGTTTCCACCAGCGCCGTGGTGCAGACCCCGATCAGCGTTGGCTTTGTGCGGGCCTTGAGATTGAGGATCGCCTCTTCCAGATGGTCTGCCCCGCCGAGGATCGTCGCCACCTCGTCCATCGCCGTTGTCTGCAAGGGGATGGCTTCCTTGAAATGCCGCACGAACAGCACGAGCGCAAAGCTGGTGCACCCCTGGCTGCCGTGGAACAACGGCATCGCACCGTCGACGCCAAGAAAGGCCAAGGCGGCACCCAGCGGCTGCGATGACTTCAGCGGATTGACCGCCGCCGCTTTGGTCTTGGGAAGGATGCGGACCATCGGCTTTCCTCAACACTCGCCGAAATCGTCGGCCGTCGTGCCGGCGAATTCCTGGACAACATGCAAGATCGCGGTCTCGCTTTTCGTGCTCGGCAGTTCCTCCCTCACCGCAGGCTGGCAATCCCATGGTGCGGGCTCGCGCACCTGGCACCAGATCGGGTTATAAATGGCGAGGTCGATCTGGCGTACGAGTTCCACCATGCCGTCATAGCCGGCGTAAGGATGTTGGCGCTCCTGGTTGATATCGAGCCAGGGTGTCTTGGCCTTCAGCGCGATGAACTGCGTGCGCCCGCCCGACAGCATGATATCGGCCTTGTGTTCTGAGAGCATGGCGTAGAGCTCGCGCGGCGCCATCTGCTCGAACATGTGGTTGTCGTCCTTGAGGATCTGCTTGATGCGCTCCTTGTCTTCGACGGTCGACTTCTTGACAGAGGTGCCGACGATCTCGATGCCGATCTCCATCAGCGCATGGACGACGGACCAGGACTTCACACCGCCGGTGTTGAGCAGCACGCGCTTGCCTTCGAGCCTCGGCCGGTAGGCCGCGAGCTTCTTCCAAGCGATCGCCTCCTCCTCTGCAATCAAGGCCTCGGTGCGGCCGAGGATCTCCGGATCGGCACCCTTCTTCACGAGCAGCTGAGAGATCTGTCTGAGCGCTTCCGAGGTGTCGGTGATGCCGTAGAAGGAGCCCTCGAAAAACGGGATGTCCCAGCGCTGCTCCATCTTGCGGGCGAGATTGATGAGCGCGGTCGAGCACACCATCATAGCCGCCCGGGCGCGGTGCGCGCAGGCAATGTCGAAGTAACGCGCGTCGCCCGGAATGCAGGCGCGCACCCGGATGCCGAGCCGATCCAGCAGCGGCTTCACCAGCCAAAATTCACCCGAGAGGTTGAATTCGCCAAGAATGTTGATGTCATAGGGTCCGGCGTCGTCCGGTTCTACCGTGCCGATGACATGCTCGAGCAACGCCTCGCCGGCAAGCTTGTTGCCGAGATTCTTGGAGCCGACGAAGCCTGGTGCATTGACCGGCACCACCGGTAGGCCGAACTTTTCCGCCGCGCGCTTGCAGACGGCCTCGATGTCGTCGCCGATCAGCGCCGTCACGCAGGTCGGATAGACGAAGATAGCCGGCGGCCCATACGCTTCCTTGATCTCGCGGATCGCTTTGAAGAGCTTCCGCTCGCCCCGCCCCATCACCACGTCGAGTTCGGTGAGATCGGTGGTGAAGCTCGTGCGCCACAGCGTTGGCCCGGACGAAGCCGCACCGCGGTTGTCCCAGGAATTGCCCTCGCAGGCGAGCGGCGCATGGATCAGGTGCGCGACGTCGGTGATCGGCTGCAGCACGATCTTGGCGCCATCGAAGGCACAGCCGCCGGCCGCCGCCCCGGGGGTCAGTGGCTTCGAACAGCCCTCCTTGCGCGCCTTGGCATCCTTGCCGCGGTTCTGCTCGCAGGCAGGCTCGTTGAAGACATCCTGGATTTTGGCTCTGAGCGAGGACATTGCGTTGGTCTCCGAAGTCCCTTCGGGAAGATAACCGGCCTCACCGAAGAGCCGGCCGCCACCCTTAGCGGGTGAGGTCATACGAATAGTCCGTCATGCCCGTCTCGCTTGTCTCGCGATCGAGCTTGTCGAAGATCTTGTCGAGGATCGTCGTCAGGACGCGCAACCCGCCTTGGTAGCCCATGAGCGCAAAGCGATGGTGATGGTGCCGGTCGAAGATCGGAAACGTCAGCCGGATCAGCGGCGTGCCGGTGTCGCGCTCCAGATACTTGCCATAGGAGTTGCCGATCAGCAGGTCCACCGGCTCGGTGAAGAGCAGCGAGCGCATGGCCCAGAGGTCCTTGCCCGCCCAGACTTGAGCGTCCTTGCCGAAGGGCGATGATGCAAGCAGTTCCTTCAACTCCGCTTCCCATGCCGAGGTGCCGTTGGTGGCGAGGCAATGGGTCGGCTCGCCGCCCGTCTCCATGATGAAGCGGGCCATGGCGTAGACAAAGTCCGGATCGCCGTAGATGGCATATTTCTTACCGTGCAGCCAGGATTGGCTGTCCGCCATGGCGTCAACAAGTCGGCCGCGCTCCAGGCGGATTGCCTCGGGGATTTGCTTGCCGGAAATCGCGGAGACCTCCATCAGGAAGTCGTCGGTCGCCTGGACTCCGAGCGGGTAATGGAACGAGGCAGTCGCCTGCCCTACCCCCTCGCAATACTCCAGTGTTTTTCGGGTGTTGTAATGCTGTAACGAAAGTGTCGCCTCGGCGTTGAGTGCCTTCCTCACGTCTTCGATCTTCGTGCCGCCGTCATACATGCGATATTCGCCGTCCGACGGCGTGTCGAACTGGTCAGAGGCGTCTTGGATAAAGGTATAGGACACGCCTATCAGATCGAGCAGGCGCTTGAGTTCCCGGTTGTTGCCGACACAGAAGCCGTCGAAGCCCGGAATGATGTTGATGGTTCCCTCGGCTTCCGTTCGCTCCTCGCCTTTCCAGAAATGCTCCAAAATGCCCTTGACCGCGACGTCATAGCCGTCGACATGGCTGCCGACGAAGGCCGGCGTGTGGGCGAAGGGCACGTCGAAGTCGCGCGGGACCGAGCCTTCGTCCTTGGCGTTCTCGATAAAGCTGTGCAGGTCGTCGCCAATGACCTCCGCCATACAAGTGGTCGAGACGGCGATCATCTTCGGGTCGTAGAGTTGGTACGTGTTGGCGAGCCCGTCGACCATGTTCTTCAGGCCACCGAACACTGCCGCGTCCTCGGTCATCGAGGAGGAAACTGCCGAAGCAGGCTCCTTGAAATGGCGCGACAGGTGCGAGCGGTAGTAGGCCACGCAGCCCTGGCTGCCGTGGACGAAGGACATGGTTCGCTCGAAACCGGCGGCCGCGAACACCGCGCCGAGCGGCTGGCAGGCTTTGGCGGGGTTCACGACAAGCGCTTCGCGAGCGAGGTTCTTTTCGCGGTATTCCCACGTCTTGGTGAATTCGCCTTGGTCGGTAACGACCTGGTCCGGGTGAGGACATTCGAAATTCAGCCTCTTCTCGGCGAGCATCTGCCTGTATTCCGGCTCGCGGAACAGGGGCGCATGGTCGAGAACTTTTTCAGCCGACTGCGGCATGGATGGTTACCTCTTCTCCATCTGGCCGCGCCATACGGCGGCACAGGGACGTCGAAACGTTTCAGGTCTCCCGCGGACAAAGCGCCGCAGGCGTTCATCGGCCTTCCCGGCTTCCGGGAGGCCAGGTTTTTCATTCCGCAGCGATCGCCGCCGACGGCTCGGCTTTTTTCTTCCAGGGAGCGTCGTAGAGGCCCCAGACCGGGTTGTTGATGGCCAGATCCATGTCGCGGGCGAAGATGGCGAAGCCGTCGTAGCCGTGATACGGGCCGGAATAATCCCAGGAATGCATTTGACGGAACGGTATGCCCATCTTCTGGACCGGGTACTTCTCTTTGATGCCGGAGCCAACGAGATCAGGACGGATCCCCTCGATGAACTTCTCCAGCTCGTAACCAGTCACGTCGTCATAGATCAGCGTGCCCTTCTTCACGTAATGGCCGGTGCGCTGATAATCGTCGTTATGGCCAAATTCGTAGCCAGTGCCGACGATCACCATGCCCAGATCCTCATATGCCGTGACGACGTGACGGGGGCGCAGGCCGCCGACATAGAGCATCACCGTCCTGCCTTCGAGGCGCGGCCGGTATTTGGCGATGACGGCATCGACCAGGGGTCGGTATTTGGCGATGACCGCCTCGGCCTTGGCCTCGATTTCCGGCCCGAAATGCTTGGCTATCTTGCGCAGAGAGGCTTCAGTCTGGGAGGGGCCGAAGAAATTGTACTCCATCCAGGCGATGCCATACTTTTCCTCCATATGCCGGCAGATGTAGTTCATCGACCTGTAGCAATGGATGAGATTGAGCTTGGCCTTTGGCGCTCGCTCTATTTCGGCCAGCGTAGCGTCGCCCGACCAGTTGCCGACCACGCGCAGGCCCATCTCCTCGAGCAGGATGCGCGAAGCCCAGGCGTCGCCACCGATATTGTAGTCGCCGATCACATTGACATCGTACGGGCTGGCCTCGAACTCGACGTCCTTCTTCTCGAACACCCAGTCGCGGATCGCGTCGTTGGCGATGTGGTGGCCGAGTGATTGCGAGACGCCGCGGAAGCCCTCGCAGCGCACCGGCACGATCGTCTTTTCGTGCTCCTTGGCCTTGTTGCGGGACACCGCTTCGGTGTCGTCGCCAATCAGGCCGATCGGGCATTCGGATTGCACACTCATGCCCTTGTTCAGCGGAAACAGTTCCTCGATCTCATCGATGATCCGTTCCAGCTTCTTGTCGCCGCCGAAAACAATGTCCTTCTCCTGGAAATCGGAGGTGAACTGCATCGTGACGAACGTGTCGATGCCGGTCGTGCCGACGTAGTAGTTGCGGCGTTGCGACCAGGAATATTGCCCGCAGCCGACCGGGCCGTGCGAGATATGGACCATATCCTTGACTGGACCCCAGACCACGCCTTTCGAGCCGGCATAGGCGCAGCCGCGAATCGTCATCACTCCGGGGATGGACTTGATATTCGATTTGACCTCGCATTCGGAAAGGACCTCGCTTTCCTCGCCAGCCTCGTCGCCGCTCTTTGCGACGCTGAGGTGCTTTTTGCGGCGCTTCGCCGCCTTGTCAGGATATTGCGACAGCACCTCCTCGATAAGCTTCGCATGGAGGGCGCCGTCATTCTCGTATTCCAGGCTCATGAGACCCCTTTCAAGGTTCAGGGTGACGCCTCACCAACGAGGCGCCGTTCTTTGAAAGGCGCGCCACGTCAGGCCGCGCCACCAGTCAGTAGCGGTCGTTACCGTGCGGCCGCCTTCGCCGCTTCCTTGACCTGAAGCTCGGCAAGCATCTGCTCGTCCGTCTTCATGATGCCGAAGTCGAGCAGCATGTCCTCGAGCTCCTCCATGGTGATCGGGGTGGGGATGGTGCCCTGGCCCGAATTGTTATGGATCTTCTCGGCCAGCGCCCTGTATTCCCCGGCCTGCTTGGAGTCCGGCGCATACTGGATCACAGACATCTTCCTGAGCTCGGCGTGCTGGACGATGTTGTCGCGCGGCACGAAGTGGATGAGCTTGGAATTGAGCCTCGAAGCCAGCGCTTCGGCGAGGTCGAGCTCGCGGTCGGTTTGGCGCTCGTTGCAGATCAGGCCGCCGAGCCGCACGC
This sequence comes from Mesorhizobium sp. M1142, assembly GCF_040318565.1. Classification (NCBI taxonomy): domain Bacteria; kingdom Pseudomonadati; phylum Pseudomonadota; class Alphaproteobacteria; order Hyphomicrobiales; family Phyllobacteriaceae; genus Mesorhizobium; species Mesorhizobium sp. M1142. The sequence goes on along the minus strand of NZ_JAMYMK010000008.1, from coordinate 252,493 downwards.
CACCCGAATGAGCGTATTTCAGGATACCCTTGGCAATGTTGTTGGCGGCATAGAGCGCCATCATCTCGCCGGACATGACGATGTAGATTTCCTGAGCCTTGTTCTCGCGGATCGGCATCGCGAAACCGCCGCACACTACATCCCCGAGCACGTCGTAGGAGACATAGTCGACATCGTCATAGGCGCCGTTCTCCTCGAGGAAGTTGATCGAGGTGATCACGCCGCGACCGGCGCAGCCGACACCCGGCTCGGGGCCGCCCGACTCCACGCATTTGATGCCTTTGTAGCCGACCTTGAGCACATCCTGGAGTTCGAGGTCTTCCACCGAACCTTCCTCTGCCGCGAGGTGCAGGACCGTATCCTGCGCCTTCGCGTTCAGGATCAGGCGGGTGGAGTCGGCTTTGGGGTCGCAGCCGACGATGAGGATTCTCTGCCCGAGGTCGACAAGGGCGGCGAGGGTATTTTGGGAGGTGGTGGACTTGCCGATGCCGCCCTTGCCGTAAAAGGCGATCTGACGCAAACCTGACATGTAGCTTTCCTTCCTTCGTTCCATTCATCGCGGCTGCCGCGACACGAATGCCGGTCGGGCAGCTGTCGCCGCCTCGCACCCAAGGTTTCAAGACTCGTGCCAATTTGGCTCGTCGAATCGAAGAATAATTTTGTGGTTGTTTTTCAGGTATTTAGCTTGAAGCCGCAGAAAGGATCGTCGGAACAAGCCGTGTAGCGGACCCGACAATGGCGACACAAAGCGGCGGATCGCGATCCTCAGTCACGCATTCGTTCGGACCGCATCGTTGTGTTGAGTGGGCGAACAGCATCTCGACCCTCTTGCGTTTTTGCGGGATGCTGCGAACTCTCCTGTTCCGGCGAGCTGACGTGCTTGGTCTCGCGTGCCCTCATCGACACTGCGCGGAATCTTGCGCCACGCTGGCATACCTGCGAGCCACCGCCAGCAATTCGGGGCTGCGGGCGATCATCCGGCATCAACCCAAGAGGCTCGGCTCACTTATCGGCGCAGGAGTTCAGTATCGGCGTCATCGCCTTCACATGTTCGTCGATCCGCTCGAGCACTTTCGCCGCGACAACGTCGCGCTCAGGCAGATGCCACCAGTGCTCGTTGACGAGTTCGACGGTCTCGACCACTGCCTTCAGGACTGCCGGCTCCGGAAGCCTTGCACGGTTCGCGAATGCTTTCCATCGCGGTGCTGCTAGCGCCTTGAACGAGCGCTCCCCTCCAAGCGAAAGCGCCATGGCGTCGGCGGGAATATATGGCACGGTCGACAGAACGTCGTAGATTGGTGCAAGCACCGGCTTGTCGCCGTTGCCGGGATAAATCAAAGACCAGTTCTTCAGGTGCATGTCGCCATGGCCGGTGATGACCGTCAGCACCAGGCGGCGGACGAATTCGAGAGCCGCCGTAGGCGAGACGGCTACGCCAAGGGCCAAGGCTATGTCGTGATAAGCGGCCCCCTCATTTTTGCGCGAGGGATAGACACCGAAGACCTGAGCGAAATCCTCGATGTGTATCCTCTCGCCATCGGCGCCGCGATCGAAGCGTTTGACGAGAAGGACCTTGCCCTCCGACAGCGTGTTGAATTCTTCGGGAACGCCCTCAAAATCGGACTTCTCGACCAGTTCGCATTCAGGAACCTCCATGCCGATCGCTGCAGCCAGCGCCAGGTTGGCGAATTCGTTCTCGGAAACGCCCGGAAACGCCGCCGAAGGGAACTTGGCGATGTACCGGCCCTGCTCGTCGTCCATCGGCAAGGTAAGGCCACCGCCTTTTCCAGTGTTCTTCATGACCGACAGCTTCATCTGCACGCCGGCAAGTGAGAACCGTGCCTTGGGCTTATCTTTTGAAGCATCCTGCGAAACCGCTATCGCGCCGTCACTGGGCAACGCCCGTACGGCTCCCGGCAGATCGGCGCCCAGCGCCGCTAAAAGATCGAAATCATTGCCTGGCCGGACAATGCCTTCGTGGTGCTTTTCCATCGCCTCGCGCAATTTCTCCTCCGGCAGGAGGTTCGCGAAGAAAGCGGGCAAGGCGCCCGCCAGAGGCTTCGGATCTTTCCGCAATCCTCCCGTCGCTGCCCGGAACGACAGGCTGAAAACCGGAAAGCCGCCCGTCGCGCGGTAGGCCTCATCGAAGTTGAATGCATTGAAATCGCCCGGCGTCCTAACGATTGTGCCGACCTTCAGTGCGTTCAAGAGCACGTCCAGCGACGGGATCGTCTTAGCGGCGCGAAAAACTGGAGCCATGATCGTCATCGTCAGGTTGAGGAACAAAAGCGGGTCGATCGTCATCATCATTCGGACGCAATAGAGCCTGGACAGCCGGCACCATGACTTGCGGAACCATCATCATTTCCAGACCGAGTGCGCGAGCGATATTCATGAGCGTCGTCGCACGCGCCGCTGCGGCTCCCTTTTCAATGTCGCGATAGCGGGGACGGGATATACCCGCCAAATCAGCGACCTGCTCCTGCGTCATGGCAGCGGCCAGCCTCGCCTGCCTGAAAAGCCGACCGATTTCGCGCAGAATTTCCGATTCAGATGCCATCATGATACCTATACGATCTATTCCAATGCGCGATGATACGCAAAGGTATCTCATTGCTCCGGTGGGTGCGATATGAGCCCAAGGAACCGGTGCGACCTGGGAGAGCAACTCGGCGGGAATATCGATGCCCTGGCTGCGGACATAATCGACAGCGCAGCTGAGATAGACGGTAAAGCGCGTAGGCTATTGGCGGCCCGTTCAGTTCTGGCTGTCGGAAAGGCGCCCGAAGCCGGTTGCGAAGTTCGCCGTTGATCTCCGCCGCCCGGAGCTGCACGAGCATATGCGCACCGTGAAGTGACCAGCGCATCTGCTGCTTCTTGACCATACGTTTCCCGACGACTGAGTTCACCGCCGACTCGGCGAGAGTGGTGGCGACGGCGAAGCCCAGCCCGGTAGCGCTTTCCATCCTTTCTGACTCAGTAAGACTAGGCGCCCGCCGCCACGTGCGGGCGACCCCGGCATCAACCGGCGGGCAGATGTGCCGAGGGCAACAAGCGCGCCTGACGCAACGACGCCAGATCAGCCGAGCCGGTGCAGAAGCAGGCGACGGCCAACTGGCGGATGACGATCTCGAAATGCGCGACAACCGCCTCGGTGGATACCGTAGCCGCTCGCAGCACGCCGGCCGCCTGCCCGGCGATGTCCGCGCCCAGGCGGATGGCCTTGGCCACGTCGACGCCGTCGCGGATCCCGCCCGACGCGATCAGCTTCACCTTTGGCAGCGCCCGACGTACCGCCTGCACGCTGGCCGGGGTCGGAATCCCCCAATCGGCGAACGCCATCGCCACTGCACGGTCGGCGGCATCGCGGGCGCGCTCGCCCTCCACCGCGGCCCAACTGGTGCCGCCGGCGCCGGCGACATCGATCACCGCCACGCCCGCCTCGACGAGCGCACAGGCCACCGGGGCGGATAGGCCCGACCCCACTTCCTTGGCCACGATCGGCACGCCCACGCTGCGCGCGGCGCGAGCGATCTGCGCCAGGACGCCGCGCCAGTCGCGGTCGCCCTCCGGCTGTACCGCTTCCTGCAGCGGATTGAGATGGACGATGAGTCCATCGGCCTCCAGCGCATCCACCGCCCGGCGCGCCAGGTCCAGGCCGTCGGCCTCGCGCAGTTGTGCGGCGCCGATATTGGCCAGCAAGGGAATGTCTGGGGCCAGGCGGCGCAACGTGCGCGTCAGCCCCTGGGAGTTGCGGGATTGCAGGCTCACGCGCTGCGAACCGACGCACATGGCGATCCCCAAGGCTTGCGCTGCCTCGCTCAGATGCCGGTTGATGGCCTCGGCGCGTGGCATGCCGCCGGTCATGGAGCTGACCAGCAGCGGCGCGCGCATGGTCTTGCCCAGCAGCGAGGCGCGCAGGTCGATCTGCGTCAGGTCCAACTCGGGCAATGCGCAGTGTTCGAAACGGATGTACTCCCAGCCGGCGGCGACCGTGGCCGGCGCCGTTCGCTGATCCAGCACGATGTCCAGATGGTCGTCCTTGCGCCGGCTCAGGGCGGTGTCGCTCATGCTCGCTCCATCCGTCTCATCGGGCGACGGCGTTGCGTCGGATCGGACCGACGGCAGCGCGCGCACGCCGCCGCCTCCCGCGCGTTCAGGCCGGCGCACGCTGGCCTCCCCCCGCAGCGTCGCTGCGGTAGCGGCTGTTCGAGGTCAGGTAGTACTGCGCGCGGATGGCCGCCATGGCCTCGATCAACGGTCCCCACGGCGCGGGAAAGCGTTCTTCCGCCATCACCCGGTGCAGCATGCGCGTATGGCCGGCCAGCTCGTCGTTGAGGAACTCCACCACAGGCATAGCCGGATAGCGCTGCAGCAGCAGGATCGCCGCGTTGTCGGCCTCGCCGGCCGACCTGTCCTTGTCGCGGCCATGCAGATCGTTCTGCAGGCGCCCTATCGCGGAGATGAGCCGCAGGACCTGGCGAAACGCCGGACGCGCGCGCAAGGTCGCCATGTTCAGCCCCCACAGCAACGACAGGCAACAGAACACGTTCGTGTAGGCGACCGAATCGATGCCGTTGTGCAGGTACTCGGCGTAGGACCAGCGTTCCGCCCCTGCCGCCTGCGCGTGTCCGGCGCGCAGCGCCGCGCAGTAGCACCGGGTATCGTCGAGAAGCTGAGCATAGTCGCGACGATCGTAGGCGAGCGCGGCCAGCGAAGCGCGCAGCACAGCGCAGCCCTCGAATCCGGGGAGCGCGCACGGCACGCCCTGCCCCAGCGCCTGCTCCACCGCGGCGATCTGTTCCGGCGCGATCAGGACAAGGTCGTTGCAGTCGTCGAGCCAGAACAGGAGCGCCAGTTCGCGATAGAACGCCACGATCAGCGTTTCGTCCTGCGGATCGCGGCCGGTGCGGGCGCTGGTGTCGCGCAGGCTCGGGTGGATGCGCTGCAGGATGTACTGGCCGCCCCTGACCGCTTCCATGGCATGCTCGTCGGCGAACCCGGTCAGGGAACGCCCCCACTCCAGCACCTGCTGCAGCGCGCGTTCGTTCTGGATCATGGCGCCGCTCCTGCTCCCTCAGCCAGGACGCGCCGCCCCCAACGAAGCGCCAGCCACAAGCCGGCGAGTTCGGCCACGCGCACCACTCGGGTGGGGCAATACAGTTCCTTGCCGATCCACAGCGGCGTTTGCGGCAATGCATGCGCCGCATGGCGGGCGAGCATCCACTCCAGCGCACGCGCCACCGCCTGCGCGATGCGCCGGCGCCCTGTCGGCTCTTCGTTCCCGTCCAACACGTGCAACGCGAACAGCGCATAGGCGGTTTCCTCGAATGTGGACGCGCGACCGGCGCCCCAGCCGCCGTCGTCGCGCTGCGCCTGCAGCAGCGCCGCCAGCGCGCGCTCGTCGCGCCACTGGGGCTTGCCTTGCGCCAGCGCAGCGACCGCATGCGCGGTGGGATACAGCCACGAAACGTGCCATTTCTCGTTGTCCCATAGACCGTGGGGGTTTCGATTGGCCTCGACGTAGGCGCTGGTGCCGGCGGCGGGCTTTCCCAACAGTCGCAACGCATGCAGGGCATGGATGTTGGTCGACACCGAGGCATTGCGCTCACCGGGGAAGGTGACGAACAGCTCGCCGATTTCGAAATGGTGCAACGCATCGACCGCCGGGTCACGGCCTGCAAGGCGCAGGACGCACAACGCAACGGCGGTGTCGTCCGCATCGGCCGCGAAGTGCAAGGCCGGGCCCAGACCGCGCACGCCCAGGCGCGCGTCGAGCTGCGCGACGATCACTTGCACCGCCTCGGCGAGCGCGGGGTGCGCGAACAGCCCGGCCAGATGCAGGGTGTACAGCGACCAGCATGGCTCGAACACATTGATCGGCCAGACGTTGGGAACGACACCTTCGATGCCGCTGCGCGTCGCCCGCGATGCCGCCTGCAGATACGCGTCGGCGCGCCCGACCTGCGGCGTGCTCCCCTGTGTCACGGCGTGCGCACGCCACGCGGCGGTGGCCGCCGGACTGATGCCGATGCTGCCGTCGTCATCCGGGCATGCGGTGGTCGGCAACGTCCCCCAGGCTTCCCAGGAGTGCAGCAACGGATGGCCGCTCGGCAACGTCGCCACCGCCCCCAGCTTGACCAGGCACGCTTGCCGCAACGGCAACAGCGCCGGGTGACGCGGAAACGCCACGCCGCCCAGCAAGGATGCGGCCTCGCCGCACAACTGCGGCAGGATCAGCTCCGCGCCGATCGGCGCATCTTCCGGCACCGCATGCGCGTAGGGATCTGGCTGGCGCTCGAGGAACCGGGTTGCAGCCTGGACAGCGTCGGCAGCGCCGGGAAGAAGATCGGCACGCTGCAATGCCAGTAACGCCGCCCACGTGGGCGCATGGCGGAACAGCGGGAAGTCCGCGCTTCCCCATCCGCCATCGGCCTGTTGCTGCGCGATGAGCCACTCGTATGCGTCCTGCCGACCGGTGACGTTGCCGTGGAACTGCAGAGCTCGCGCCGTGTCGTAGACGGACGGACCGACGCTGCCGCCGTCGCTCATCTCGCTCAGCAGGTGGCGCAATTCGGAAAGGATCTGTTCGGACAGCGCGTTCACGCGGGATGTTCCTTCTGCAGAGGGCTAACGAGAACCAGGTCGGGCAGACGCCGCGCACGTCCCCGTCGGTTCGGACACAGTGCAGCATTCACCGCCCGCCGGCCGATCGCAGCAGACGGGGGCGAGTCCATGCGGACGGACGCGCTCATGCGTATGGCGCGGACAGATACACGTTGGCCCGCTGCAGCATCTGCGCCAACCGTTCCGCACGCGGCCCCAGCGGGACGATGGCCTCCCCGGCGTCGCGCAACAAATCCAGCGCGAACTGGCGCGCTGCCTGCAGCCCCATGATGGACGCGCAGGTCGGCTTCTGCGCCGCCGCGTCCTTACCGGGGGTCTTGCCCAGCGTCGCGGTATCCGCTGTCGCGTCGAGAATGTCGTCAACCACCTGCAACGCCAGGCCGAAACAGGCGGTGTAGCGATCGAGCGCACAGTACAGCGCAGCGTGCGCGGCATCCTCCGCGATGGCGCATAGCGCGCCCATGCGAACGGACGCGCGCACTAGCGCTCCGCTCTTCATCCGGTGCATCGCCACGATCCTGTCCAGCTCGGCGTGCTTTCCGACCAGCGACAGATCCATCGCCTGCCCGCCTGCGGCACCCTCGGCGGACACGGCCTGCGCCAGTTCGCGCACGAGCGCGATACGGTTGTCGCCCGGCGCATCGAGGCTCGCCAGGGTCAGGAAGGCGTGTGCCTGCAGCGCATCGCCGACCAGGATCGCAGTGGCTTCACCGAACTTGACGTGCACGGTCGGAAGGCCGCGGCGAAGCACGTCGTCGTCCATCGCGGGCAGGTCGTCGTGGACCAGGGTACAGGCGTGCATCATCTCGATGGCGGCGCCGACGTCGTCTAGCATGTGCGCCGGCGTGTCGGCCAGTGCGCCGGCAGCCAGACAGAGCAAGGCGCGGGTGCGCTTCCCGCCATGCAAGGTGGCGTAGCGCATCGCCGCCATCAGCTCTGTCTCACCGTCGTCTTCGGCGCAGAGAAGACGCGCCAGCGCCTGTTCGACCCGCTTTGCGCCGTCCTGCATCCAGATCTCCGGCAGCAGCCTGCCGGATGCGCCGCGCGCCTGCGCGCCCAATCCGCGGAGCGCGGAAACGCCAGTTCGGTCGTCGTGTAGCGTGGAACCGGTCTGCATGTTTTTCATGTCCTTGTACCTGACACGAGATGGCCACAGCGAGCGCCAAGCCGCAGCGGTGTTGCCGGCGTCGCACCGAGCGCGTGCGCTGAGTGCAGCAATGCCGCGCCTCGCCGGCGCCGCTGCCTCGCCACACGGGGCATGCGATGCCAGCTCATGAGAAGCCTATGCGGATTGCCATGGACGGATGTGCGGTCGGGTAATACCGCCGGCCTTTTTCGACGCCGCTCAGCAACCGCGGCCGCACCCCGGCCTGGTGCATGGTCAGCGCCAAGGCGATGCAGAACTGCACCATTTCCAGCCATACGAGGTGATAGCCGATGCAGACGTGTGGGCCGGTACCGAACTGCAGCATGTCCACCGGCCGGATCGGCTCCGTGCGTTGCAGCCACCGCGCCAGGCGGAACTGATCAGGCGCCTCGTGCAGCAGCGCCGAGGTCGAGAAATGCAGCAGCGGGATGCACAGATGGGTGCCCGCGGGAATGCGCCGTTGGCCGAGTTGCAATTCCTGCAGCGCGCGACGAGGCAGGAGCGTGGTCGCCGGATGCAGGCGCAGCGTCTCGCGGAACAGCGCCTCGGCGACCGGACACTGCGCCAGGTCCGCGTGCCGGGTCGGCACCGCGCCCACGCGTTGCGCCTCCTCGACCAGGGCGTCCCACAGCACAGGCTGCCGCGCCAGCTCGATCACCATCCAGGCCATCGTCGAGGCAGTGGTGTCGTGACCGGCAAGCAGCAGCAAGCGGATATTGGCGACCAGGACGTCATCGGAGAGCCCATCGTCGCTGCGGTCGAAGACGCTCACCATGTCGTTGATCAACCCGGTGCGCGCAGCATGCGCGCGCGCGTCGCGGACGAACTGGCGCAACTGCGCGTCGATCCAGTCGCGGGCGGCGCGGCCGCGCCGCAACGGCAGTCCGGGCAGGTCGACCGGGGGCGCGACGATCAACTGCAGCAGTTGCCGGTACTTGCGATGCCATCCCGGCAGGTCCTGCGCGGGGATTCCCATGAGGCTGAAGATGAGCTTGAGCATCAGGTCGCCGGTTTCGCGCAGGATGGTTGCCTCGCCGCGGTCGCGCCAGGCCTGCACCCGCGCCCGGATGACGGGCGCGAACAGGTCGCCGATGCCGGCTTGGGTCAGCCCCTTGGGCAGGAACGCCGCCTTGATCGCATCGCGCGCCTGCCGGTGCGCGCCGCCGTCCTGGGCAACCAACGTTCCGCCAAGCAATTCGGGCGCGATCTCTTCGATCAGCGCCGAGGACACGTCCTTGTGCCGGAGCAGTGCGAACGCATCCGGATGCACGCAGGTCATCAGGTGTCCGGCAGGGCCGAAATCCAGCCAGAAGTGGCTGCCCAGCGTCCGTTCTGCGCGCTGCAGCAGGCGCGGCAGGTCGCAGACAATGGCGGGGAGATGCCCGACCAGGGGGAAAGCGCCAGGCATGACCGGGATGTCGCATCGCAGCCGGTGCCGACGGTTGAGCGGGTTGAGCAGCATGTCCATCAGCAGCGCGCCGCCGCCGCCGATTCGGTGTCGCCGGCAGGGCGCGCGGCGCAGCTGTTGCCACCGTCGGCGTATGTCGGCACATGCGCCAGCATGCCGCCATCGATGCACACGACCTGGCCGGTGATGAACGCAGCATCGTCGGAGAGCAGGAACGCCACGAGCGCGGCCACGTCCTCGGGGCGGCCGACGCGCTGCAGGAGCTGGTGACGGCGCAGATGCCGTTGCATGCACTCGTCCAGCTTGGCGAGGAGACGCTCGGTCATGACGAGACCTGGCGCAACGGCGTTGCAGCGGATCTGCGCATGACCGTATTGGGTGGCGAGCGAAGCCGAGAGCATGTTCATCGCCGCCTTCGACGCGGCGTAGGACGTCTGCGCGGTGTCACCGCTGAGTCCCTGGCACGACGACATGTTGACGATCGCGCCACCGCCGCGGGCGATCATCCGTGGGATGGCCTGCCGGCAGCAGAGCAGGGTGCCGCGCAGATTGGTCGCCATGGTCTGATCCCAGACCGTTAGGTCCAGGTCGAGGATCGCGCGGTCGCGCGGGGTCAGATGCATGGCGCTCGCATTGTTCACCAGCAGGTCGACCCCCCCGAAGTGCCGCTCCGCCGTCTCGAACAGCGCTGCCACCGCCTGCTCATCGGCGATATCCATGCCTATGGGCAGCGCGTGGCCTGCTTCGGCCGCGATCTGCGCGGTGCAGGCGATGGCCGCCGAGCCATCAATGTCGGCCACCACCACTCTTCCCCCCCCGCGCGCGATGGCGAGAGCGCATGCCTTGCCGATGCCGGCGCCAGCGCCGGTCACCACGGCCACCTTGCCTTCAAACCGTCCCATCGTGTCTCCTGAATTGTATTGGTCTTTCGCAGCATGCCGCTCGGCCTCCGCCGGAGAAGGCGCAGGGTCGGCGCTGGCGCGCTCGTCATGGCCAGCGTCGCTTTCGATGACCCGAATGGCGGCGACCGGGCACTGGTTGGCCGCAAGCCGCACGGCGGCGTGCAGCGCCTGCGGGACCGTCGCCACGCACACTTCGGCCACGCCGTCCGGTTCGCGCTGGCGAAAGGTGCCCGGCAGCGTCAGCACGCACTGCCCGGTAGTTCCGCACAGATCCTGATCGACCAGGACGCGCATCTCAGCCCCCCTGCCCATGCAGCCGCACCGGCAGCGCGCGGAACGTCCTAAGGAACGCGGAGGGCTCCCGGGTCGGCTGCTCGGCCAATGCCAGCGTGGGGAAGCGCGCCTGGATCCGCGGCAGGCTCTCGGCCAACTGCACTCGGGCCAGTTGCGCACCCAGGCAGAAGTGGATGCCGTGGCCGAAGGTCAGCATGATCTTCCCGTCGATCGACATGCCAGGACTGGTGCCGTAGAACCGCACGGGATCGAAGCGGTCGGGATCGGCGAAGGCGTCCGGGTCGCGATTGCCGGCCGCGATCAGCACGCGCACGTCCGCGTTCTTCGGGATCACCACGCCGCCCAGTTCGATGTCGCGCTGGGCGATACGCGGAATGGAGCTGAACATGGCGGGCGCGTCGTAGCGCAGGGCTTCTTCGACGAATGCCTTCACCCCCACGGCATCTCCCTTCAGCCAGTGCCGCTGTTCGGGATACGCCAGCATCGCCAGGACCGCATGGCCGATGGCCGCGGCAGTGGTGGCGAAGCCGCCCAGCAGCATGCCCCAGAGCATGCTGATCAATTCCGCATCCGACAGCATGTCGGCATCGTCGTCGTGTGCGCCGACCAGCATTGACACGATGTCGTGGCGGGGATCGGTGCGCTTGCGCTGTATGAGGTCGCCGAAGTAGGCCTGCACCCTGGCGCTGGCCGCGTCCGCCGCGGCGAGCTGGGGATCGCTGGCGTGCGGGCTCAGGCCTTCCAGAATGGCGCTGATGCCGGCGACGAGCCCGAACGTGTCGTCCTGGGGCATGCCGAACAGTTCGCCGAAAACCAGCATGGGCAAGGCCAGCGCGAATTCCCGATGCAGGTCCACCGCCTCCCCGCGCTCCAGCGCGGGCGCCATGCCGTCCAGGCGCGCTGCGACGATGCGAGCGATGGTCGGCCTCAGGTTGTCGATCTGGCCCATGGTGAAATCGCGCGAGATCAGCCGGCGCAGACGCGTATGAGTCGGTGGTTCCTTCATCGCTAGCGTGGACGCCAGCAGACTGAGTGACAGGCTGGTCGCCGCCCGCGGGAAATAGCGCGCCAGTTCGCCCGGCGCCGGTCCCCGAAAAGCATCGCCCGTGGCCTTGAGCGCCCAGTATATGTCGGCGTGGCGGCTCAACAGAAAGAGGCCCGACGCCGCGCGATGCACCGGATCGTGCTCGCGCAACCACCGCATGAATGGATACGGGTCGTGGATGCAGGCTGGCGACGCCAGTTCGGCGAAGGCGTCCCGGCATGTTGCCGTGGTTTCTTGCACGTCCATATTGGTTACCTGTTGGCTGGCTGATCTGACCGGCGCGCCAGGCGCGCCGGCAAATTGCGGAGAAGATCGCGATTCCCGGCGGCGTCCGCGCATCACCAGAGCACCGGGAACTCCTCGAAGCCGCCAGTGATGATCTCCTTGCGCAACTTCAGTTCTTCGGGCGCCACGGCCAGGCGCAGCGCGGGAAAGCGCTGGAAGATCGAACCGAACACCACCTTGAGTTCCAGCCTGGCCAGCGCCGCGCCGATGCAGTAGTGCGGCCCGTAGGAGAACGCCAGGTGCGGGTTTTCGTCGCGTCCGATGTCGAAGACTTCCGGGTCGTCGAAATGGCGCGCATCGAACGACGTCGCCGGCAGGCCGACCAGCACCTTGCTCTCCGCGGGAATATGCACGCCCGCGATGGTCACGTCGGTGCTCGGATAGCGCATGATGCCGTCCCAACCCGCGCCCGGCGGGTACATGCGCAGGATTTCCTCCACCGCCTTATCCACCAGAGATGGATCGCCGACCAGGCGTTCGCGCTGTTGCGGATGGCGGAACATGGCCAGCAGGCCGAATTCGATCTGCGCGACGGTGCTCTCGTGCCCCGCCACCAGCATTCCCGCCGCCAAGCCGATCGCCTCTTCCTCGGTCGCCTTGCCCTGGTCGACCGCCGCGAGCAGATCCGTCAGCAGGTTGTCGCCCGGACCCTGGCGCTTGTCCCGCATCTTGCCGCGAATGTAGGCGCGCAGTTCTTCCCAGGCCAGGCGCGACGCGCTGCGCGGGCCGCTTTCATGCTGGTGCGTCATCACCTCGTCGGACAGCCCGGCGAAAAAGGCGTGATCCTCGTAGAGCACGCCCATCAGCGCGCTGATGACCATGGCCGGAAGCGGAAAGGAGAGGTGGCGCCGCAGGTCGGCGGGCTGGGGCTGGGCCGCCAGTGTCTCGAACGACTGCGCGGCGATCGCCTCGACCTGCTGCTCGAGCAGCTTCACCCTGCGGTTGCTGAAGGCCGGCGCCACGATCGTGCGTAACCGGGCATGCTCGCCCCCCTCGTGCGAGACCAGCCACCCCGGCGATCCGAGAATCACCGAATCCGGGGTGAATGCCGCCGGCGGCATTCCCGAGGGCCGGAACGCCGCGTCGGACAACACCGCCTTGGCCTCGTCATAGCCTGTGACCCACCAGCCTTCGTGCCCGGACGGGAAGCGCACGTGGTGGATCGGACCGTTGGCGCGTAGCGCCAACATCTCGGGCGAGGGCTCAATGTGATCGACGCGCCACATCGGCAGCGTCGGCAAAGGTTGTTCGGACATGGTGGCACTTCACTCTATAGCGATGGAAGGGCGGAAGGTGACCGGCGGGCGCTGCGGCAGCGAAGACCTAAGACGGCTGTAGACGACGTCGTCCGAAGGCAGACCGATTATCAAGATCGGCTAACGCGTACCTGTCTAGGCACATCGCGCGGCGAGATGCAGAACGTTATCCTGCACCTTCGAGGTCAGGACAAAGTCGGTGTGGTGGGCCTTTGACTCGCCGCCGGCCAAGATTTCCTGCGCAAGGGTCGACAAGGGCGGCGAGCTGTTGGGTAAGGGCGGTCTCGCCGAGGACCCCCTGTCCATAGACGCTATCCGACGCGGATTTGACATTTTGCTTTTCTTTCTTCGTTCCATCGATCGCGGTGCCATCCACGAAATGAAGGTCGGTCGGCGGCTCCCGGCCCGCAACGAAGGAGCTTCAAAACTCGTGCCAATTTGGCCGGCCCAGCAGAAGAAAAAAATTGTGATTGCTTTTCACTGGCTTAGCCTGAGGCCAGACAAGAGCTCGGCGAAATAGGCCGGCGTCGCGGACCAACAAAGGCGACAGAACAGTGTCGGATAGTACGCGCTGGGCGACCTTTCGGTCGGGCTTGCGACATTCTGGTCCAGTTTCGAACATAAGGGGCGGCAAACAGACACGATTGGGGAATTCGATCCTCACGGAGTCAGGGCGCTTGCTCGAGAGCGCGCGTTCATGGTTGCTGCGACAGGCGCATGTTCGCGAAAGCCGAGCCTGCGCACGCAAGAACACGTTTGCGGCAAACGCTATGAAATCGCTGCAGTGCCCGCCGGTGTGAGGTAGGGCATCGGCTCGGCTTTCGGTTCGTCTTTGTCCAGCCGGTGCGGAAGCAGCCGCATATCCGCACCATACAGCACCCTTGTCGAGCGTGCTGACGAGGCGGTTATAGGGCGCGCCCGGTCTTGAAGACACGGTCCTTCCAAGAAAAAGGATCGCTCCAAAAGCATCTCTATTTGAAATGGCACGCCGCTTGCTGCTCCTGGTCAGAGCCCATCAAAACACGATGAAAGCGACTTGCGCCATGCCCGACACGCGAAGCTCTAGACCGTGGCCTGAGGAGACGGTGCCTGTTCCCGCTGAACATCGGTACATCATCTCCTCCGGAGGTCCCTCCTCGGCAGCCGCTTTGCGCATGGCTGGTCCGATGCCGGCACGCCAACACATGGCGCTCGCGCAATTGCCGTTTACCGGTTCTGATCAGCATGTGAGTGCCCAAGAGCCCCATCAAAGAGCCACCGAAGCCAAGGTCGGCGGGTCACTGGCAAACTTCGACAATACGCCGAACCAGCTCAGTAACGCGGGTCTCTTGCGTGAAGTCCCATTTGAGGCCTCCACACGCGTTCGATATTGGCTACTTCGGGCCCGCTATCACTTTGTCCCGGGCACGAGCGCAAGCGATGGATGCCGCTTCCGGCGCCATAGCCGTGGAAAGATTGCCCCAGCGGCTCGACAGCCTCCACTTGCTCAGATCGATGGCGTTCGAGTGACGAAGACCAGCAGCCAAGACGTTCCCCTACATCGGGATGGAAAAAGGAGGGTGCGAGCCGCGAGGGCCTCATTTCATGCCCGGCATACGAGCCTTTGCTCGGTATTGCGCCAGCCTCTGCCAGAATCCGGCGCGCCAGTTTTTTCCTGAGGAGCAAGTTGATGACCGTTCAAAAGAAGGTTCCCTTCGTCACCTTTCTCACGCGTGTTCGCGATGAGTCAGTCCAGGGCCCAAATCCATATCGCTGGGAAGAAAAGACATCTGACGACTACTTTGCCGGCAAGCGCGTCATCCTGTTCTCGCTGCCTGGCGCCTTCACTCCGACCTGCTCGACCTACCAACTGCCCAATTTCGAAGAGCTCTATGATGAGTTTGAGAAGGAGGGAATTGACGCGATTTATTGCGTCTCCGTCAACGATGCCTTCGTCATGAATGCGTGGGGGAAGTCCTTGGGCCTGCAGAAGGTCGAGCTCATCCCCGATGGCTCAGGCGAGTTCACACGCAAGATGGGCATGCTGGTCGCCAAGGACAATCTCGGCTTCGGGATGCGCTCCTGGCGCTACGCCGCCCTGATCAACAATGGCGTGGTGGAGCACTGGTTCGAGGAGGAAGGTTTCTCCGACAACTGCGAGGCCGACCCCTATGGCGTCTCGTCCCCGCAAAACGTTCTCGAAACGCTGAAAGCCGCCGCATGACCTAGAATACGTCTCACTGGTGCCATTGCCGGCCCCAAGAGGCTCCTCGACAGGATTATCGCGCTCACCATGCAATCCTCAGCAAGCCTGCTTCAGCGCCAGAAGCAATCCATGGTCGCATCGCCTCAACTCATTGAGTCGATTCGCCTGCTGCAACTGGCGCATACTGAACTGCATCAGTTCGTGGAGCGGGAAATCGAGAAGAACCCGCTTTTGGAATCTGCATCAAGCGATGGCGGGCCTTTTGACGACGTTTCGATTTCGGGAGCGGATCAGCCTGTCGGCCCTGGCGCAAACGCCGTTGAAGGACCGACCGGGGCAGGGTCGCCTGAACGGCTCGGGCAATGGAAATCACTTGGCAACACGACCAACAACCCGCCGGGCAATGGCCCTTCCCTCGACGAGTTTGCCACCCTCGCCGAAACATTGCACGACCATGTCGCTCGTCAGATCGCCCTCACTGCGTTCACACCACAGGAGCGGCTGATCGCTGGCCAGCTTGCCGCCGATCTGGAAGACACTGGCTATATTCGGGCAAACCTTTTGGAGCTGGCCGAGAGCCTGAATGTCCGTGAGGCTGTTGTGGAACGGGTTCTCGGAACCTTGCAGCAATTTGATCCACCGGGAGTTTTTGCGCGAAGTCTCAGAGAATGCCTCGAGATCCAGTTGCGCCAGCGAAACCGGCTCGACCCGGCAATGGCAGCTTTGGTTGCCCATCTTGAAAAGCTTGCGCGACGGGATTTTGAGGCACTGAAGCAGCATTGCGGCGTCGATGAAGAAGACCTTCTCGACATGATGGATGAGATTCGGGCGCTCGATCCCAAGCCTGGGAACCGATTCCAATCCGGTGCGTCTGAATCAATCATACCCGATGTCTGGGTCACGCCCTCACCGCAAGGCGGGTGGCAGATCGAACTTGATCCCGCCACGCTGCCAAAGCTGCTGATCAACCAAAGCTACTATGCCGAAGTCTCGCGTCAAACTGCCCAAAATTCGAAAGATCAAGCATTTCTCGACGAATGCTTGCAAAACGCGAACTGGCTAATCCGCAGCCTCGATCAGCGCGCCAAGACGATTGTTAAGGTTGCGGCTGAAATCGTGCGTCAGCAGGATGCCTTTTTGGAACATGGCGTCGCCCACCTGCGGCCTCTCAATCTTAGAACCGTCGCTGACGCGATCGGCGTGCACGAGTCGACGGTAAGCCGGGTGACCTCGAACAAGTACATGCTTACCCCGCGCGGAGTCTTTGAACTGAAGTATTTTTTCACCGTCGCGATCGCGTCCTGCCAAGGCGGCGATGCGCACTCCGCCGAAGCTGTCCGGCATCGGATCAAAGCGATGATTGCCGCAGAATCTCCCGGCGACGTGCTTTCCGACGAGGACATCGCTGCCCGGCTGAAGGAAACCGGCATCGATGTTGCACGCCGCACCGTCACAAAATATCGCGAAGCAATGAACATCCCCTCCTCCGTGCAACGCCGCCGGCAAATGCGCTTGTGTTTTTAAATTTGGGTCAAGGCAGCCAACATCACGTTGCATTGCATCAAAGTGGAGACTTCGTTCATGACCCAATCCGCGGCAGGCGTCGTGGACGCTGTTCTGCACGACTCAGAAAAGCCCGCCCCACCGTCTGGTCCCGCATGGGGTGCGGTCATTTCGCTTTCCTTGGGTACCTTCGGGCTGGTGACGGCAGAGTTTCTTCCTGTCAGCCTGCTCACGCCGCTCGCGCACGATCTCGGTATCACCGAGGGAGCGGCTGGACAGGCGATGACGGCGACCGCTATGGTCGCGGCCATTTCGGCGCCAACGGTGGCCATCATCACAAAGCGCCTGGACCGCAGGATCGTCATGTGGACGATGACGCTGCTGCTGATACTGTCGGACGTTCTGGCGGCTGGCGCGTGGTCACTGGCGGTTCTCCTCACTGCACGCGTTGTGCTCGGCATAGCGCTCGGCGGCTTCTGGTCGATGTCGGCAGCACTGGCGATGCGGCTCGTTCCAAGCCACCTCCTGCCGCGCGCCATGTCGGTCATCCTCACCGGCGTTTCCGTGGCTACCGTTTGCGCAGCTCCAATCGGCGCTTATGTCGGCGATATCTGGGGATGGCGAAGCGCCTTCATGCTCGCCGCAGCCGGCGGCGCCGCTACACTGCTGGTGCAACTCATAACCATTCCGAGACTGCCTCCGATTGGAGTGGCTAGCGTCCGCAGCCTGCTGGATGTGGCTAAGATTCCGATGGTCAAGGTTGCGCTTTTAGTCGTCCTGCTGGTCGCTTCCGGCCACTTCGCCGGAATCACCTATATCCGCGCCTTCCTCGAGAAGATTCCCGCGCTGGATGTCGAAACGATCTCGCTTGTGTTGCTTGCTTTTGGCATCGGCGGATTCTTCGGCAATTTGGCCGGCGGGCTTCTGGCCGAGTACAGTCTCAAGGCAGTCGCGGCCCTTGCACCGCTGCTCATAGCGATAGCCGCTGTTTCGCTGCTGACGGCGGGAGCATCGGCCTTGGCCTCGGCGATTGCGGTTGCCGCGTGGGGCTTTGCCTTCGGCGCGGTGCCGGTAGGATTGCAGACGTGGATGGTGCGGCGGGCCGTCCCCGAGCACGCCGAAAGCGCCGGTGTGCTGATGGTCGTAGCGTTCCAAGTGGCAATCGCAGCCGGCGCGATTTTCGGCGGACTATTGGTGGACAATGCCGGGATTACCAGTGCCATTGCCTACAGTGCTGTTGCCACGTTCGTCGCCGCCCTGACAGTGTTCCTGCTTGGCCCGAAGCGCGAAACCTAGACCGCCTGACAGAAGAGGCCTCAGCAGCGCAGCGGGACGAGAGATCCAATCGGCACGGCGCGGCGCGATCCTCCGCATGATTACGCATGGACCAGCGCAAGCGCCTGGCCGGCTTCACCTCCGGGCAATGGCGACCTTCGCCGCCAGACACGCGAACCTCGCCGGCACCGATTTCCATTTGGCGACGATGAGCGCTGCCAGCGCGATGGAACCCTCGCTGGCGGTCATATCCTTCGACAACCCGGCATTCTGGGCGAGCGACAGCTACGCGCCGGCCATGCCCGTCAGAACGCCGGTGAAGATGCCGCACGATAGCGCAGACAAGTCGCGAAATGCCAGTGGTGTCAACGGCGGCCGGATTGTCGTCGACCGCGCGAAGCCCTACGCCGACGCGGGTGCTAAACAGCACCAACCAGCTAGATTCCATCAGGACGCGACATAGACCAGCAGTGAATGGCCGGTAGATCAGCTCGGGATAGACCAGCCGCAGCGCCGGCACGCCGCGCACCCCTTCGGCGCTGGGCACAACGATCGAATCGCGAGTCTTCAGCCAAATGGATGCCTCGTCAATGAAACATCCCCACGAGCTTGTGCAGCTGCCGCAGACGCGGCGCTGGCTTAGGTGATTGTGCCATGTGGATGCGCATCCGAACGCTTCGCTCGCCAGGCGCGGTTGCGGAGAATGTCGGAATAAGGTGAGCTATCGAAAGCCGACATTGCCCTCTCCATTTGGCCCGTTGGCGCAGGGCCAAGGACTCGCCGCTAATTTACCGCTCGTGGCATCAATCAACAAGCTCAAGGATGAGGTGGATAGGCAACTGATCTGCTGGCCAGCCTACACAGCACGTTCAATAGCCTCGCGCGGGCGGCGGCAAGCGCCGGTTGGCTAAAATGGTCCCTGTGCCTCAGGACGATGGCCTCGGCCGTGAGTTCCGGTGTCCCGTAGTCCATCACCTCCGCGAATCGTTCGGTCTGATTGAGAGCACAGTATTCGAGGGCGGCAATCTCGCCCTCCCTCTCTATCTTTGGCCGCATAGCGATTCTTGCGGCTCACTTTCCGTCCGTTGAGCCGACGCAGTTCCTCAACCGCGTGCACCATGGCCCAGCAATCGTGTTCAACCGTACCTGGGGCATGCCTTGCAGAGAACGAAGCCAGCCGACGGAGAGCAGCTCTCTCAACGGTCTCAGATGTCCGACGGGCGTTGATCGCCATCTGTCGCCGCGCGTCCTGATCGGTGCTGCTCGCAATTCGGGCGAGCGCCTTGGTTTCTTCGTCAGTCATGCACTATCCTCCATCAAGATATTTCGATACAACTCGACCACACAGGCGTAGCGACCCACCAGGAGTCTCAGTTGCGCGGTCGCGCGATCCGGTTTCGTTGTCGCTCTCCCGTCGATGATGTTCACTGTGCCGCGCTTGCCGATGGATGCGCTGCCTTCCATGCTTTCGTCGAATTGATAGTCTCGGGTACCGTCGTGTAAGAGGCCGTTGCCAAGTCCGGTAATAGCGCTGGTCGTGGCGATCTTGGTGATGTGCACCGTATTACGCAGGTTTCGGAGTTGGGTGAGAGAACCTTTTAAGGGCGCGGTTACGATGGCCCCGGCAACCTCGATCCGCCATTGGAATGTTCTCTTTTCCATCTTGTCGTTACGGATAACGCCGTGAAGAATGCAGTCGCCAAGCAGCGCTTCGCAAATCGATCCGCAGTCGATCACCTGTGTCCTCACAAGGCGATCACTGGAATAACGGGGTCAAAGCACGCAATGGCAGGCACAGCCTACTTAGCCGCCAATGGCCTCCCCGGCGGGCCATGCGCGATAGACTCGTCACCGTCGACCAAGAGTCCAAGGGTAGAGCCAGCGCTTCCAAACGTGGTCTTCGCCAGAGCGCGACGGAGCGCATTGTAGTCACGTGGGAAAATTCATCATTGTAGAGTTCATCCGTGTTCTTGATGTCGGCACGGCTGAATGCCACGATGCTATTAATAGCCGCTTTGCCCAAACTGATGCTGGAATGTGGTGAGGTCTCCCCCTCGCCTGTGATCCCGACACCGTAAGCAGTATCGGCTATATGTTGCAATATGTGTCGCTCGTCTCGTTTCATTGGCAGTACTACCAACTGATAAGGACATTCCATCACCTGTTTTCGTGCACGGAGCATGACAAAGATGACGGCAATTAAGTTGACTGGCCGCGTCATCGATTGGGACCACGAGGAGTGTGACGAAGTCGCGATCAAGCCCGAGGAAGCGGGGGATTTCGAGGCTAACGGCTATTTCGTCGTGACCGTCGGGAACAGCATTCTTGCAATCCGAGCGGCGAAGCCGAATGACGGTGATATCCAGATCCAGCCGAAATCCGACATGCACGGACGCTTCGCCTCGGCCGGAGGCCACACGAATTATGGCTTTAGCGGCTATTTCAAAGGATTGTCTATCTCGCGGGGAAGAGAAAGGCGCTAGTCGACTGGTGGACCCTGTTCCCCGGCAAGGAACACCACTACGCAGCGCAGCAGGATAGGGGGAAAGCGGAAGCTGCCATTCGCGAGATCATAGAGACGCGGGCAGGGAACGAAGTCGCTAAGGTGAAGGGCGGCTACGCGTTTGATGCCGAGCAGGGTGATGGGTCATATCTTCGCCTAGCGGCGCTCATCGGACAGAATCCGAGAAACATCGGTCTGATCCTCAGAAACGGAAAGGAGGATGGGCTTATCGACAGCGGATTGATCTCGAAGGCCGGGATTGTCGTGCAAACCCGCGGCGTTCGGCCCGAAGATGATAACGCGGCATAATAATTCAAACTAAAATGTGGTGGATGGTCCTTCCTCCGCTATAGTCGCTGCGCTTAGGGCAGGTGCGAATCGCGATCAGGGGCGACTAGGGGTTTGGTATTCGATCCACAACGGGGCTATGCGGGTGCCTCTCCAGGTCAGAATCTAGGGAGCTTGCTTGATCGCCTAACCGCGCGCGATCTTCAGATTATTGTCGGCCCACGCGTGCTTCCACTCCTTCCATTGGCGTCTAAAGGCGATCGGTCCTCCCTCATAGCTGCGGCCGAGCGAGCTTTGCAGGACCGCGCGCAGCAATCTATCGCAGATACTGAGACGAGGAAGACCCTGCTACGCAATCTCGACCCTGGCAAACTAGAAGAATTGAAGACGCGATTAAGCCAAGGTGGGGTCGACGTCGCCGCGGACGAACACGATATCAGGGATCTCGCAACTCCTCGGCCCTGGGCTATTGCTAGCGGATTTCTCGGTCTGCAGGGCGAGGATGCAGCCGTTGGAACGACGGCGCTGCACCGCCAACAGGTTCAGCCGTCCTTCTCGCTCTTTGCGCATCAGCGGTCAGTGGTCCGACGCGCCTATGTGCGGGTGAGTGGCGGATATGGCCGCACCCTCATTCACATGCCGACAGGCTCGGGTAAGACGCGAACTGCGATGCACCTGGTTTCCCGAGCACTGAATGAATTTGAGCCGGGCATCGTTGTCTGGCTCGCCACCAGCCGTGAACTTTTGGAGCAAGCCGCCGAAACATTTGAGGCGGCTTGGTCGTCAATGGGCAACCGTGATCTGGAGCTCCGTCGTTTCTGGGGCGCTCGCACGCCAGCGCCAGACGATATGGCCGATGGTATTCTCATCGCTGGGCTCGCCAAATTACATTCTTGGCGCGAGCGCGACGGCTTGGCTTTCCTGAAGCTGGCGGCCAAGGTCCGCCTGGTCATCATGGATGAGGCCCATCAGGCCGTGGCGCCGACCTACCGGGACGTCGTCGAAGGTTTATGTGGCGCTGGAGGTGAAGGCGCCTTGCTCGGCTTGACCGCCACGCCAGGTCGGTCCTGGAATGACATGGGTGCCGACGAGGCGCTGTCGGATTTCTTCGGTGGTTCGAAGGTCGTGCTGGAGATCGGCGACGATCCAAATCCCGTCAAATACCTACTGGATAACGGCTATTTGGCTCGGCCTGCCTTTCAACAGATCGAGTACTCACCCGTCATTCGTCCGTCTCCGGCTGAGCTGAAGAAGTTGGCGAGGTTTGATGATTATGCCGATGAGACTTTGGACAAGCTCGCTGCAGACACGGCCCGGAACCTTGCGATCCTTGATGCGGCCAAAGGACTGATCGATCGCGGACATATGCGGATCATCTTGTTTGCGGTCAGTGTCGAACACGCTCAGGACATGGCTAGCGGTCTGGCGGCGCATGGTGTCATGTCCGCCGTTGTGTCAGGCGAAACTCCTAACGCCAAGCGGACTTCGATCCTGAAGACCTTTAAGGGTGCAACCTTCCGGCCACAGATACTTTGCAATTTTGGCGTCCTCACCACTGGCTTCGATGCTCCGCGCACAAGCGCGGCCATCATCGCGCGGCCGACTAAATCGCTTGTGCTCTATAGCCAAATGGTCGGCCGGGCCACCCGCGGCCCCAAGGCTGGCGGCAACGATACCTGCGAAATCCTCACTGTCCACGATCCCGCCTATCCTGGGTTCGGAGACATTGCCGAGGCATTCTTTAACTGGGAGGACGTCTGGCATGGCGACTGACGAGACGACGATTGAAGACGCGTCCTTCATACCCGCCGATCTCGCGATCCAAGCGATGCGCGACAGCGGCTACAAAAACACCGCCTATGCTCTAGCGGAACTGATCGACAACTCTGTGCAGGCCGAAGCCAAGAGCATTGAGATCATCTGCATCGAAGAGCTGGTGCAACTAGCCGACCGCAAGCGCAAACGCTTGACCAAGATCGCGGTGCTCGACGACGGGCTGGGCATGAATGCGTCAGTGCTTCGGAAAGCACTGCAATTCGGCAACGGGACCCGCCTGAACGACCGCTCGGGCATCGGTCGCTTCGGCATGGGCCTTCCAAATGCTTCCATTTCACAGGCTGGACGGCTCGATGTTTGGAGCTGGGAGAACGGGCCCGATAATGCCCTACACAGCTTCCTCGATGTTCAGGAGATTCGAGACCGGCTGCGCAGGGATGTGCCCATCCCGCAACCGTCTGCGGTTCCGGCTGAATGGCGTGATAGAGCGTTGAGCTTAGGACATAGCGGCACATTGGTCGTCTGGACCAAGCTTAGTCCGGACAGGCTCACCTGGAAGGGCGCCAAGGCCACATTGAAGAACACCGGCTGGCTACTCGGACGCATCCACCGCCGGTTTGTCGGTGACCAAAGTCTCAGTATCCGGCTAGCGGGCGGCGAGGACGGCTATCTGGAGTCCGATGCGGTCACGATCAACGATCCAATGTACCTGATCGCGGCGCCGACCATGCTGCCGCCGTTCAACAAAGAACCCATGTTCAAGGACGTATTTAGCGTTCCGGTGACGGTGGAGGTCAATGAGAAGACCTATCAGGTCCAGACTCGCTACTCGGTCGCCAAGGACATTACGCTTGATCTCGCGGGCTCGGTGAACCGCGGCGACACCGCCTACGGGAAGGATGCGGCTAGCAATATTGGCGTCTCGGTAATGCGCGAGGGCCGGGAGCTAATGCTCGACCGATCCTGGACGATTCAGTACGACCCGCGTGATCGCTGGTGGGGATGCGAGGTCGAATTTCCCGCGGCCCTCGACGAAATCTTCGGCGTCACCAACAATAAGCAGGCGGCAACAGTCTTCAACGAGCTTTCCGGCCTCGATTGGAAGGATCTCGCTGATCCTGGTGAAACCATGCCGGAGGTCGTTGCACGCCTCAAGGATGAGGGCGATCCAAAGGGGGTGCTCCTTCACCTCAGCGAAACTATCAAGCATAACCTCGCCCAGCTTCGAAGCACGATTAAGATCCAGGCCAAAGGCACCCGAAAGGGCGGCAAACGACACACCGACGGCGACCCAACCGAAGAGGCCAACAAGCGCTGGAAGCAGCGGGACGAGACCAACCCGATTCCCGATGGGGATACCAAACCGTCGACCGATGATCTGAATGAGCTTTCGGGAGATCTGACCGAGCACGGGCGCAATGCCGAAGACACGTCGGAAATCGTCGCCCGTGTCGTATCCGGCGACCTGAAGGTCGTCTTCATCGACAAAGCCCTTGGGGGGTCGTCCGAGCTCTTCACCGTCGTCGCTCGTGGGCCACTCACCGAGGTAGTCTTTAACCGCCGACATCCCGCCTTCGATATGATCTTCGATACGGTCTCTGCCGATGACGACCTTGACGCGCTGTCCAGCACCGAACTGCAGGATCGCCTGCTGAAGGCCGGCCAAGCCGTCCAGCTTCTCTTCGCCGCTTGGGCGCGCATGGAGCGCGAAGATCCGCCAAACCAGGCGCGCTATGAAAGGGTCCGCGAGAGCTGGGGCAAACTTGCGCGCGACTTCCTTGATCCTGTCGACATTTCCGGCCTTGACTGATGCGTCGAGATGGCGATCTACGCGTCGCGCATTTGGCGCGAGCAAAAAGGAGCGTCTTACTCTGTGCGCCCTTCATCAAGCTCGGCGTGGTGAAACGCTTGTTGGACGCCATTGATCCCGATGTCGCAGTGGAAATCGTCACCCGGTGGCATGCTGAGGAGATCGCGGCCGGCGTTAGCGACTTGGCCGTCTTCGACATCGCCGCCAGCCGATCCGGCGTGACGCTGCGGCTTCTCGATAACCTGCACGCCAAACTTTATGCCTCCGACGATCTGCTGCTTGCGGGGTCTGCAAACCTGACTGCGACGGCACTTGGCTGGTGCAACGATCCCAACCTTGAATTGCTCATGCCGGTACCGTCAAACGACGAGGCGGTCCTACGGTGTCGGGCGGGACTATCCGGAGCGCGCTTGGCAACAGCCGAGGAACGCGCAGCCATTCAAGCCGTCGTAGATGTTTTGCAACGACCTCCTCTTCCTGACGCGAAGACAGTTGACGACGCGCTGGCCCGACCGTGGCTCCCGAAGCTAGCGGCTCCCGAACGATTGTTCACCGCCTATATGCCTTCCGGCCGAGAAAGGTTGACGTCGTCGGCTATCGAAGCCGCCGACCATGACCTTCAAGCGCTGGCCATCGAGCCCCAGCTGAACGAACCGACATTCCGGACGCAGGTTGCTGATCGGTTTTCCACCATGCCTGCCGTTAGCGCCATTTTGAAAGCGGCTCAGAGCGACTTGTCGGATGCGGCCGCTGCTGATTTGATCCAAACGCTTGTTGGAACTTCCGACATGAGTGCAGTGGCGCGTTGGCAAATCGTTCGCGAATGGCTGACGTACTTCTTACGCGACAAATACGAGATCGCGCCACAGTCCTTCGTCACGCGCCTGCGGCCGGGTGCCGGTCGCGAATAGACGTTCCTATCAGCGGCTCAGCATTCCGGCTGGTCCACCGGATCATGGCTACCTATTTGTGGCATACCACGCAGCCTGCCGAGGATTCGTCGATGCCATAGTAGTCATCAACGGTCAGGGTCTTGTCACCTGCCAGCGGATTAACGCGACGCCGCGCTAGGAGGCGCGCGCGCCGCTGCTCGAACTCGACTTCGACCGCTTCGATGCGATCAGGCTGTTCAAGGTCGATAAGACTCTCGCCCTGACTCCAGGTGAATGGTGAACCGTGCTCAAGCGCCGTTTTTTCGTAGCGCTTGGCATCCTCGTAAGCGTCGGGATGCTCACGTTTCAGCCGCACCCACTCGATCTTCTGCTGAAAGAAGCAAAAGGTGCAACCCGACCGTGTCCGCCACTGATAATATTCCGGCTCGCCGACGCCGGCACTCTCCAGCATGTCGGTCACGCCGGCCCGATCGATACCGGCTTCGCGCAAGGGAAAATGCACCACCATGTTGCCGTTCGTCGCCTGGTAGCCCTCACGGTTCGGTTCGTCGGCGCGGATCGCGACATAGGAATGGACGATAACGCCAGCTTCGAGATCATCCTTGAGCCAGTGCTCTAAAGGCCGCAGCTTCAGCTGACGGGTACACCAGCGCGTGCGCGGCGACGGAAGGAAATGCTTGTATTCCTTCAGCCAAAAATCGAAATCCCTATCCGGATTAAGCCGCGTAATCGGCCGTCCCAGAAAACCTTCAAGACGGTCCAGAAAAGAGTAGACCTCGGCCAGTTCCTTGCCGGTGTCGGTGAAGAAATACTCCAAATCCAGATCGGGCCGGGTCTGCCGCATATGGACCGCCAAGGCGGCGCTATCTCGTCCACCCGAAATGCCGAGAATATGACGCTCGCGAATATCGGTCATGCAGCCTCCGTTGCTTCCTCGACAGATAACCGCTCGACGATCCGCGCTAGCGCCGCCAACTCGATAGTCGACCGCAAATTGCGTCCGCGCATTCGCCGCAGGAAGTCATCGGCCAGCTTCTCGGCTTGCGCGAGCTCCTTGTCTGTCACTTCAAATGTATGGAAAACCGGCTGCTCCCTCGGATTAAGGCCGACCATCACCGAGATAGCCTGCGATGTTGGCGCCCTACCCTTCACCCCCGCAAAGGTCTCCGCTTCGCGGAAGCGGCGCGAGAGTTTGGCTAGTTCGAACAGAGCCTGCTCATGCTCACGGTCGGACCAATTGCGCGGTGGCTTATGCACCAGCAGGCTCGCCAGACCCTCAATATCGCCCGCGTTGGCCTCAAAGGCGCCGGCGCGCATGGCAAAGGCGTCCAGCCGCAGATCGGCCGTAACCCCGGCGGCGGTAACCGCTCGGATGCCCAGTCCTTCGAACGTGTCAACCTCGACACCGAGGTGATCGGCGACCGCACCCTTCAGCGCTGCGAGCATGGCGGGATAGGCGGCCTCGGAAGCCGCCAACGCTTTGGCGACGGCGACGGCTGGATCGACTTCATCCTTCAGAACCTCAGCGAGATCGGCAAATAACAATGCTTCTGGATCTTTCGCCTTCAAAATGACGTCGCGCACCCGCGTCACAGCAGGCGGCAAGCTCACAGTCCGCTGCGCCCATGTCGGAAGCGCGTGGAAGCGCTGATAGAGCGCCGATGCAACCGGCAACGCCTCGGCTTCAACCGCCTCACCACTCTGGGAGAGCAGGGTGGCGAGCTGCAGAATGAAAGCATCATCCTTCTTCGAGCGCACAACGCGCCGGAACTCGATCGCCTTGGGTTCCTGGAGCATCCGATCGACGAAGACGTCGTCGATTAAAGCTTGGTACAGCCCATCGAGATAGACGGCGATCGTGGCGCGGTGCGTAATGAGAAAGGCCAGGATCAAGATCGGCATAACCCCGCGCTTGAGGCCATAGGGTCGCTTGCTCCATTTGTCGTAGAGCTCGTCGAGCGGCAAGCGTCGAGCCGTGGCGAGCACCTTCCAGGCCGGGCGCAAACTCTTGCCGGCGGTTTCGCCGTCCGGGTCCTGGAACCGCCAAACACCAGCAGCATCCTGCCGATGAAGCCCGAGCGGCTTTAGAATCGTCAGGTAGAGACCTCGTTCCGCCGGAAATCCGCTGATACCCAAATCCGCTTCTCCGGATTTGGAGACCATGGCATGCGCCAAGGCCCGCAAGCCGGCCATGGCGCTAGTTGACGGACGATCCCGATAGAGCAACTCGCTTTGAATGACCGGCGCATCATAGAACGCCGTGCTGGCCACTGCCGACGCGACGATGCTGAGCGACCGCCCGTCGAGATCCTTATCGCGCTCGCCAAGCCGCCACCAGATCGCGGAGGCGAACGCGTCCAGCAATTCCCGCCGGACCGCATCAATGATCAGAGATCGGCGAGCGGACAACTCGCGACGGGCAATGCGGTCACCCTCCAATTGAGGGTGAGACGCCTCGATACGATCAACGGCGTAAAGGTCCGTCGCGTGCTCACGCAGCATGAAGATGTTCTTGGCCGTGGCCACGGCGGCAAGTATCCCGGCTTCCTCTAGCGCTTCGCCGAGCGCCTTCGCCGCCGTCGCCGGTTTGGCCTCGAAGGTATAGGCATCAGGCAGTAGCAAGATAAGCACACCGCTGGCGCGCCGCTTCGCCTTGGCCAAACGCGCAGCGATCGCCCTCGCCCAGGGCGTGCAGTCGCTGGGGACGTGTTCGCCAAACTGCAAAAGAACATCGAAGGTGCGCAGCGCGCCAGTTTCAAAGTAATGACGCTTCGCCGCGATCGGGCCGATCCCCAACCGAACCGGTAAATCCATTAGGGCGTCAGCTTCGAGCTTCTCACTCGCCAGACGCATCGCCTCATCGAGATCGAAGTCACTGCCGGCAAACAGGGCATAGCCGCCCAGGCGCGGTTGCCGGATCAAAATCGCCCGGGAGACCAGCTCCGCCAGCGCGGCATCAACCTCGGCGGTCGTTGCGGTGGACGCACACAAACGCAAAAAGTCGTCGGTGACCGACAGGCCAGAGCCGTTTCGGAAGAATTCGATTAGCGCGGCCGCCTTGGCCAGTCTGGCGCAGAGCGCACTCCGAAGCGCCGCCCGCTCAACTGCCTCCATCGCCAGCGTCATTCGGGCTCCGTCCGGACCGACCGACAATGCCGACCCGAAGTTAGCTATCAGATAGTCCCATAGCTGGTCCGGTCCGAACCAGGCGTCCGCCGCTCGGACGTCGGTCGCCGTTAAATGTGCCTGAAAGCCATGCGGTTCGGCCGACGACAGGAAGCCGAACACACTGCGCTCATTCTGCGCGAAACGCTGACGAGACACGGGTCCGAGCAAGAGCGCGGTGACCGGATGCAGCGGCCAGGCCTGCCGCAAGGCGTCCGCCAGACTGTCTGCATCAACCGGACGACGCGCTGAGACCGCCTCGGCCGTCTTCCGAGCCAGGACCTCGGCCGCAGCCGGTATACGATCGCTGGTGATCGCCCGCGCTAGGAGCGCCGCGATTTCGTCGGCCTGCGCCACGAAGGGCACGTTCTGAAAACGGCCCTGCACCTTGGCCCATTCATCGCGCGCTGTGCGATTGAGCTTCCCCGCATATTGCTCGAACGACTGGTGTAGCACACCGACGATTACCAGGCTGCCCTCCGAGCGGCTGGCGCGTTCGGCAAGATCCTGAAGCAGATGCACGTCGCCGCCTTCAGCTATTGCGTGCTCAAAGAACTTGCCAAGCTCATCAACAATAAGTAGGAGGCCGCCGCATTTTTTTGCCTCGTCTTCGAGCTGCGCTATCAAGGCGCGATCGTCCGCCTCGACCGCCGTCCGCGTGGCCTTCGTCCACTTGAACGCGTCCGTGGCCGCGGCGACTAGGTCGCCCGCAAGGCTAGCCCGGCGTCCCGTCAAGGCCAGGACGGCCCAATGCCCATCGTCGCAAGGGAACGCACGGCCGAATTGCGCGACGAGCTCTTCGCCCGCAATCTCTCGCGCGATCTTGCGCTGCTCGGGCGCGCCGGCCACGAGATTGGCCACGAGAAGCGCGGCGCATGACTTGCCGCCGCCATAGGGGCCGGTCCAGGTGAACGCCCGCTGACCGCCATCCGCGATACCGGCGATCATGGCCTCGAGGGACTTTCGCACGCTCGGCTGGAGAATATAGCCGGTCAACGGCGGTGTCCCCGTCAGGTCGGAATCGAGGCGCGCCGACAGGGCAAAGCGGCGCTCGACGCGAACGATCTTCGCGAGGGTCGTCATGCGGCCCTCCGATAGGGATAGCTGGAGGTAATAAGTGCGTTGTCGTCGATGGTGTCAAGTTTGCGGGTCATTGAGACCTGTCGAAGACCGGCGGTGTCGGTCCAAATGATCGCGCCGCTCGTAACGTCGCCAATCTTCGCCAGACGTGCCATGACGCTATCCTCATCAAGCTTGAACACCCGGCCAGGCGACCCTGCGCCATAGCTGGCCTGCTCGGCCGACAGAGTGGGCGCATCGGGATGCCACCGCGCCCAGAACCGCTTTAAGACCAGCGCGAAGACGCCATCCTGAAGGTTCGGCTTGGGGCCACGCACGAACTCGAACTGCCCTGATAGCCGAGATTCGCGGATCAAGGCTAATTCGGCCAGCAGCGGCTCAGCCGCATCCTCACCCGCGTCGCCAGAGCGCGGGGCATAGCTGCGCAAGAAGACCTCGACGTCGCGCTTCACTGTCTCCGCCGTCGCGCGCGCACCGCGCATCTTCGCCAGATCGTGGATCGCCTCGACCAAGCCCCCACGATCAAACACAGCCTGATTCAATGTATTAAAGGCGAAGAAGAACGTCGTCGACTGCTCCGGCGTCCCCGCAAGGGCAGCATGAACCAGCCAAAGCGTGCTCGGGTCTTCCAGAAAGGGATCGAGGCCCGCTCGATTGTCGAGCAGTAACCACGCCAAGTGTGTCGGGACGAGCGAGCCGTCCTCTTCCGCCAGCATCCCGGTCGCTATCGCCCAATGACGCATGGCGAGCGCCATATTCTTGCCGACACCAAACTGCGCGATCGCCGACTGTTCTTGAAACGTTCTGCGATCTGCCCCATGATATGCGACGGCGTCGAACGCCTTCTTCAGCCACAGCAGGCGAAGCGGGAAAGTTTCGTGGCCTGCAAACTGCAGGCGCAGATCAGAATCGGTGAGAACATCCCTCATGCGCGGACCTTACTGGAGGATTAGTCCAGTGCGCAAGGGTCATACGATAAACTGCGTCGGCGATCGCGGTCGCGGCGTAGTCGATTTGTGAGACGTCATTATATCGGCCACAATAGATACGAATAGTTTCGCGCATTTCGACTTCCGAAAACCCGATTGCAGCAAGCACATGAGACGCCTGGATTTGTCCACTTGTGCATGCAGATCCTTCTGACAAACAAACGGTATCCGCTAAAGCATCGATTAGAGATGGGGCGTCTACACCGAAGAGGCCCAAACTTAGACTTCCAGGTAACTGATGTTCGTTCGGTACGTTCGTTCGAAAGCGCACCTGACGCGCCTCCAGACCGGCAACAAGGCGGTCGGCCAGAGCGCGGACATGGACGCTATCCTGCTCCAGTCTGCTAGCCGCGACCTTCGCCGCAGCGCCAAAACCGGCGATCAGCGGCGTCGGCAGGGTCCCCGGACGAAGACCGGCCTCCTGCGCTCCGCCATGGAACAGCGGTCTTGGGCGATATTGCGCGGCCGCGGATATGAACAGTGCGCCGACACCCATCGGACCGTACATCTTATGCGATGAAATGCTGGCGGAATCGTAGTCGGCCACGTCCGTCGCGAGCTTGCCAGCGAGTTGAGCCGCATCGACATGGATCATCGCGCCGAGCGCCCGAACCATTGGAAGCACCGCACCTATCGGCTGGACCGTCCCAACTTCGTTGTTAGCGGCCATGACGGACACAAGAAGCGTCTGGTCTGACAGCAAACGCTCGAATGCTAGGATGTCGAGCCGACCATCCTTTCCTACCGGGCAGACCTGAACACTAAAACCGCGCTCCTCAAGACTTTTAGCTGCACTCAGCACACTCTTGTGCTCAATCGCCGAGATTATGATTTCACGACGCCCGTCGCCGGCGCGATCGGCCGCATCGGCGATCCCGAGGATTGCGATATTGTTGGACTCCGTCGCACCTGAGGTGAACACGATCTCCTGCGGGGCAGCCCCAACAAGGTTAGCCACTTCAACGCGGGCCTGCTCTACAGCGGCAGCCGCTTCAGTCCCGCGACGATGAGGAGAATGGGCGTTGGCTGCACGGCGGTGCCACCACGGCGCCATCGCGGCCTCCGCTTCCGGAGCCAGCGGCGATGTTGCGTGTCCATCTAAGTAAACAGGAAGAGTCGTTGTGTTTTCGCTCATGTGACTTCTCGATTCTGTAGCACCTTAGCGTGCGGAGCGCTTAACGGCGATGATCTCAAGGACCGGCCGCGCCGTTCACCCCCGCAGGATTCTTGACACAAGGTAGAACATAAGGGGAACGATGCCGTCGGCACCTCCAACCAACTTTGGGTGGCGGCGGGATCAATCTGGCGTGCCAAATGCATTGCAGTGATATTGGCTTCTTTTGTCGATGGCGTTCGGTACTAACGAGCGAGTGACCCCAAGCCATTGAACCTCAAGGAGTGGGCTCACCCTCCGCGCGAGGCACGCCGTGGGTTGAATGTTCCCGTGCGCAACTAGGTTGGCTAATACTATTGGCTAATACTAGCAAGAGAGTTCAATGCTCTTTTCGACGCTTGGCTCACCACTCGCTGAAGTGTGTCGAGTGAGTGGTTAGCTAAGAATGGCCGTGTCAATTTGTGCAGCGAACGCTCGCCCGTCGGCGGGACGTATCGATGCATCGTGATGCAGCGCCTTGAAGATCGGCCCGAACAGTGCGTCTGGACCGTGCCAATCTAATCGCGACAACACTCCTGTAGGGTGACTTCGGTTCACTACGAACCAGAATACGGATGCGAGCTGGAAAACATCCGATGCGGCATTGATTGCGTCCTGACGGCCAATGCTGCGGTTATTCGCTTCCGGAGACATCCAGAAACGGGGGCCGACAACCTCCCAATCAGGGGTAACCCGTTCCTCCTCTGCACAATCGTGTGGGTCGCAAAGGCCATAGTCGCTAAGGACCCAGCGATCCCCAACGACCAAGATGTTGTCCGGCTTAATGTCCCTATGGAAGGCTCGGGTGTGTATCCGACCCAATGCATGCGCGAGGCCCCTGAATTGCGCGATGAATATCTCAGGTGGGATCTCCTCGGCCTTCACGAGGGCAGACAGCGTCTTGCTGCCGAGGCCCATGATGAGGAAAGGTATGTCGATATCTTTCGCCACCCCGAAGCGTCGCTTCTGTCGGCCGGCAACGTTGCCGTGGTCCTCGTAGACTATCAGGTGATCGTGCTTCAGCTCGCTTAGTAAGACCTGCTCGCGCGCGAACCGCAGCCGGCGCCGCTGCCGCAGATCGAGTTGAAATTTAATCGCGAACTCGAGACCATCGGCGATATCTATGCAACGGTGCACTACGCCATTGCCGCCCGCCGCTATCCGCTCGGCAATTTCAAAGTGCCGCCCGGCAAACGAGACGAGTTGGTCATCGACTTCAACGAACTCGCGAGGCTCTACCTCACCATTACCGGAGAAGAGGATCGCCACAGCTCAAGAGCTCCCGGACGCCGCACAATTCGCGGACCGCCAACACGAGTTAGTGATCTGATAGCTAACGACGTCCTTCGGCCATTCCAGCACACGTTCCGATGTCTCATGCTCGCTCATGAGTCTGTCACAACCCGAGCACACGTCTAGAAGTGACACCTCATCGCGCTGTAGCTGCACAAGAATCGTTGTGAACATCTCGACCGTCCGCGCGTCCGGCCGACGCTGCCGGTATGTTCCCTCCAGGATGTTGAGCAGGAAATTCTTACGCCAGGATCGACTCGATACCGAATTGGCCTGCGAAACGCACTTGATCGCATACTCGCTGAGGATGTCGACTGGAGACTCGGGCGCGATGTATTTGTCGAGCAGCTTTAGATCCTGACGTAGCGGGACGAGGTCTTTTCTCTCGAGCGTGCACCCTGCCCGGCGGAGTTCGACGAAGGAGAGGAACAGGGAGTAGAAGTCGGACTTCTGGCGAAAGCGTGTACTACGGAGCGGGAGCGCCCGCTCGTCGAACACAAGCTTGATGTCTTGCAACGCCGCTTGGAACTCTTTTTTCGCTTTTGCGGCAGCCGCGACTTCCCAATTGGCATATCGAGAATAGAAATAGTCTAGGTCGCCCTTTTTGTCCTGCGGCCCCTCGAGCATGCCGGCGAGCACCTCAGACATGAACTCGACGTCCCCCATCCGCCGTCGCTGTGCGATGCTGAAAACCTTCGCTTCTTCCAGGTACTCGTCAAGGGAGAGTTCAGTCGACACATCAAGGAAGGTGCCAGGATAGTCCGCTTTGCGAAGTTCCTGCTTGTTGAGCGGAAGCGAGTACTTATTCACTCGTGAGTAGACCTCGCGAACCTCTGCCTCGTCAAAGTCGAGCGCCTCATTGAAGTCAATCCGATACTGGAGAATCTTCTGTCGTTCAGCCACTGGAAGCTCGCTGAACTTCTTGCCGAGGTAGGGACCCGCGTATGGGGACTCAAGGGCAAACTTGTCGTCAAGGAACCCGAGGATAGCTGAAATACGCTGCTGACCATCAATTACGCGACGGTGCGTGCTTTCATTTACGACCTCGTTCCAAAGAAACATCTTCGGCATCGGCACCTGTCGCAGGATCGTATCGATCAGCATGATCCGCGCGGCAGAGCTCCACACCTCTTTCCGCTGGAACGAAGGACGAACTTCGAGCCGCCCTGACCTCTGCCAATCGCGTAGATCTGAAACAGGGTGCGGACTTGAGTTCCAGATACCCACACCGTTCCCCCTTTTGAACTGACGTTTACACTACGGCGATGTCCAACACCAGGCTCGCTTCCCGAGATACCCCTATATACGCAGACCTGCGCCCGGGCAGAAATCCGGACACCTGACGGCGGCTATTGGGCGAAGAAGGAAGCGGGCAAGAGAACCTTCCAGGTCGCGCTGCCACAGCGCCTGCCCAGTATGCTTGACGAGGTTAGCCGACCTTGATGAGCAGACCCTCGTTGCACATACGCGCCAGATAACAGCGGGGAATTCCAATGCTAGTTAGGTCGCACGTTCGCACTTCACCCTTTTCGCGGGCAAGTGCGACAGCGCGTTCTCTGAGGGATGGCTTCGGCCCGCCGGCCAATCGGATGCGCTCAGCGCGCTCGCGGTCGCGCTTCCGAATCTTGATAATGGGCTGTGGCATAGATTTGAAGGGGATCGGCAACTCGCAGTTCGCAGTTTCGTTCAGCCCGGGGACCGAGTCGGCATGGCCGATCCCATACCCGACAGCCTGAAACAGAAATGTCAGCCTCTCGATCACGATCGGCCAGAAGACATTCATGTCTCCATGAAGTCGATACTGGAGCCGAGCGGTTCGGATTTGATCGTCCACCTCCTTCAACGCATTACCGAGCATGTCCAGGAGTTCGAGGCCGACTTCCGGCGCAACCCATGCGGAACGCCGCTGGGCGGAGTATTCGGATTGGCACGGGTTGACCATTCTCTGAAGTGCGTCGTCGCGACCGTCGCGCGGCTTGGCCTCCTTCCAACCACCTGGGTAGGTCTTCGTAAACAGCCGAAGATCGTCAACGTGAACAAGTTCGTGAAAGATGGTGTGGAGCGCGCGCTTGTGGTCCTCGTGGCCTTCGTCAACCACCCGGCGGACTAGTGGCATCCAGATCACCACGCTCCATATCTCGCCGTTCCGCATGACGTGCATAGCCATTGCGGCACCTTGTCCGTACTCGTTGGATGTTGGATCAGCGGCTGGGCTGCCTTGGCCACGGTCAACGCTCG
The DNA here is from genome assembly GCF_040318565.1 of Mesorhizobium sp. M1142. NCBI lineage: Bacteria > Pseudomonadati > Pseudomonadota > Alphaproteobacteria > Hyphomicrobiales > Phyllobacteriaceae > Mesorhizobium > Mesorhizobium sp. M1142. The sequence goes on along the minus strand of NZ_JAMYMK010000008.1, from coordinate 217,378 downwards.
CCAATGCTTCGTAATAGTCCGTGCCAACCACGATAGACTCGAGACGGCTTAGGTCGAGATACCTGGAAATGCCCCGAGTCGCTCCCAACAAGCCCGAGGCAAACGCTCTTGCCTCTTCCTCGTTGTCATTCTCCCAGCCCCGAATATTGACATTGAAGTCAGGGTAAAGGGTTGGCTTAGCCGCGAGGTCGATGCTGTTGTAGTTTTGGATAGATATTTCGTATGCAGCCATGGTGCCCCCCCAAAGTTTCGGGCCCAGTCATAGGCGAGGTGTTCTGGGGCTGTAAAGGCGAAATACTTTCGCAACATTGCGCGAAGAAAGTTCTGCAACACTCCAAGGTCCGCTTCTGGCCATGAATTCGGTCGAGCGCGAATGGCTTCCGCTTGGGGCCGAAAGCGTAGCGGGCTTTCCCGGCACAAGGAGCTATGACTTCGAGGCCGTCATTCGTCGCTCAATTTCCGGAGTTCGGAAGCCGGGACGCGGCAGCGATTTTTTCATTGCTTCTTTCGATTCCATCTCCTGATACCACAGCGGCGTTTGGCTGCTGGCCTTTTGGGGAACGCCATCGCCTTGGCCGAGAGACAGCACACGGCCAAGAGGCAGCATTTGGCCGACGGCCTTGAAGGGAACGGGCCAGCCGTGTGACGTCCGCCTCCTGAAATTCGACCTCCCCGGTGTTCCGGATGAGTGGTCCAGCACGGCGGAGGCCGCGTCTCCGCGCACTTTCAGGTCCGTCAGGATCGTCGTGAGGCTGCGCCGAAGGTCATGCGGGGAGAAATGCGGGATGCCTTCCAGCAGGTCGACGGACTCCCGTTTCTTCACGACCGTATCCTATCCCCGAAGTCTCCGGATCATTAGGTTCACGGTCGTGCCATGGATGGGTAGGTCTTCGATTTCCTCGCTACCCGCCGACGCACCTTCTTCGACGGGAAGGCCCATTTTGAATCGCTGTCGATGCCGATCCGCGCCCGTTCCAGCAAAAGCACCACGCGTGGGGGCAGCGGCAGCGCGTGATACCGTTTGGACTTCATGTCCTCCGCCGGGAATCGGCGATCTTCCAGCCTCGCGCGTCCCTATCGCTTACCACGCGGGAGGCCAGCAGGGACATGCTGGCGGTGGTCCGCTGGGCCGTCAGGACGATCCACCACAGGGCAGCTAGCGCCGCCTCCGTTGTCGGTTTTGCTTGCAATCTGTCCGGTCGGTCCCGATGCTTCTCCGCGATGTAGAGAACGCGGGCAATCTGTTCGAGGTCAAGATTCAAGCGAGCATCGCGAGCAATCGGACAGCAGGCAGCATTCAAATCCTCGAAGGCGTCCGTCGACATTCGACAGGAGACATATGGCGGGCGCCAGCGCTGGCGCTGTACGACTGACGAAAGCGGCTCTCAATCCGAGGCGATGCCGTTCTCGATCTGTGTCAGGCGGCTTTCGCCTTCCTCCGGGCCGAAGCAGCTTTCGAAATCATTGCATTCCCGGCAACTGGGCGCGCTGCACAGCGAAAAACCTTCGGCCTCGCAGAGCTTGCGGTAAAAGTACTTCTTCCATTTCATGTTTTGGGTGTTGCCGGCCGCCAGCGTCGGAAAATGCGAGGCGAGCAGGCGGCCGAGCTCGGTCCGATTAAAAAGGCCGAGGTCCTGCCAGAGATGGTCATAGCGCATGGCACGCCGGGCGATGATCCTGGCGAAGCGGGCGCTCGTCGGGTCGCCAGGTCGGGCATGCGCCAGCAGCAGTCCATGCAGAAGTTCTTCCTCCAGATCCGGCTCGGGCTCGCTCACCTCTTTCAAGGCAAACGCGTTGATAGGAATAGCAGGGAAACAGCGGGACAGGACATCGCGCAGCTCGGCGCGTGAAAGGCCGGTTGCCTCCGTCGCCGTCGCCTCGCCGGCCTCGATCTCCTCGAGCGCACTTGAAAGCACACAGGCAAGCACATGCTGGTCGAACCTCCTCTCCAGCTCGATCTGCGGCCATTGGCCGGTGCTGAGCCGGGCATAATGTTGGGCAAATATGGTGCGTTCTCCTGGTTTGTCCTATCAAATCATGCAGAGATCCGGCCTGCCGCAACATGGGTCCGGCAGTTCTTCGGGTATACGCAGTCGCGGATCGCCTCGCGGTCGAGTAGTTCGGCAATTTTCGTCTGGTCCATCGGCTCTGTCGCAAATTCTGTGATTGGAAGAGGCGTTTCGCGAGCCCCCGCCCTGCCGTTTGCGCCTCATGGGGAACACTGGCGCCGGAAATGCCCCCGCGGAGTTGGACGTGGACCGTGCTGGGACAGAGGTCGCGTGCTGTTCTTTCCAATGCGGCGAAATGGTCGACCCCATTCAGGCCCGCCAGACTCACGGTTGAATGACGTCTGATTCAAAAGCGTCAGCGGCGGGTGAGTTCCAGCGCACGTTCAGGACAGCATCGCGCGCCTCGCGATGCCGGCAGCTCCTCCCCTTCCGCAACTTCAATGTCACCAGGCAGGATATAACCCTCGTCATCAAGCTTGAAGATGTCCGGCGCTTGCGCCGCGCATCGCGCGTGACCCTGGCATTTGGCATTTTGGACGATGATGCGCATGGCGGTGCCTCCATTGTCTGTGCCCCGGCTCGGGGCGGGCCTAGGACCAATCCAGGATCAAATTTTCGATCCCGAACACATGGCCGCCAGAGGTTATGGGTGCCGTACCCTGCTTGATCCTGAAAGCCGGGATGCGCGCCAGCCACTCCTCCAGGCCAATGACAATCTCCCGCCGGGCAAGGTGTGAGCCAAGGCAACGGTGGGGACCATAGCCAAACGCTGCGTGGCGGTTGTCCTCGCGCTCCAAATCGATCGTGTTGGGGCATTCGAATTCCGCCGGGTCACGATTGGCAATCATGGTGGCGCAGGAAACATAGTCCCCCTTCCGGATCGGCGCGCCTTCGAAGTCGATATCTTTCGTAGCCACGCGGATCAACTGAATGGGCGGATAGGCCCGCAGCAATTCTTCGGTTGCGAGCGGGATGCGGTCCGGTTCGCTCCGCAGCAATTGCTGATCTTTGAGGTTGCGCGCGAGGTACACCAAGTCAAAGCCTATAGCTGCTGCCACCGTGTCGAGCCCAGCGACGAAGACAAGCACGCCGATGCCGCGGACTTGGGTGTCCGTCAGCCGGCGGCCCTCGACCTGTGCCTGCACGATAAAGGTCATGAAATCGTCAACCGCCTCCTGGCGGCGCATGGCTGCAAGTTCGTCGATGAATGCCACGATCGTCCGGGCAGCCACAGGTCGTTCCTTATCGTCGCCGTGGAGCAGATCTTTCCCCCAGCCGACGAATGTATCGAGTCGGTCATCGGGCAACCCCAGAAAGCGAAGAAAGGTGCTCACCGCGAAAGGAAAGGCAAAATCCTTCATCACGTCGCAGCTTGTGCCCGACGCGGCGATCCTTTCGATCAGCTCGACCGCCCGTTCGCGGACAGCCGGTTCCAAAGCCAACACCCGCTTTGGCGAAAGCAGCGGATTGAGCAGTGAGCGAAAGACGCCATGGGCCGGTGGATCGAGCTCAAGCGGGATCGTCGGCCAGTTTTCACCCAGTATGGAGGAGAAGATGCTGCGATGGCTGGAAAAAGTCTCTGCGTCCTGCAGCACCTTCCGCTGGTCCGCGGCACGGGTGATGACCCAGGTACCCCGGCCATCTTGCGTGTTGTAGCGGGAGTAAAAGATCGGAGGCCCGTCATGTACGCAAGCGACAGCTGCGTGTGGATCCCCGTTGGGTGTTGGTGGCATCCCTGGCGATGTAAACAGGCTGAAGTCCCTCACCATTTCGGGCGGGACATGATCTGGAACGGGGTTGGTCGCCATTTTGTTTTCTCTACATTGGCGTTCATGGCTCGATTGAGATTGCACCGCTGTTCATAAAGTCGATGTCCAGCATGGGCACGTCTCTTGTCGGGCGCCTTCTAGATTCTGTCGCCTGATACAGCCCACCTGCACCAGCGCGGATGAGATCGGTTGCGAAGTCGATCAGAAGGGGCATCTCCGCCGCGCTGCGGTCATGAAGCAAAGCCGCCGCTTATCCCCGTTAGGGTTGAGAGGCTGGTCAATCACCTCTGAGCTCCGTGACGCACTGCTGATGCCCTGCTGATCAAATTGTCGAAGCAAGTCGCGTGCCGGATAGGCGTACCCATGGCGCTGCACCAAGCAATGCCAGCCTGCACTAGGCCCGCCGCTGATGATCACCTGTCCATCATTCTTAGGACAACGTCCGACAACCGACATCCGTGGTCGGTTTTGTCGAGTCCGCGACATCGGGCTGTTCGGCTTGGCTGCTGCTGCACAGCCTTCCGGTCGACGAGCGAGGAGATCGCTCGCACGGCCCGGATTGAGCAACGACGCGATCCAGCGCAAGGTTCGGGTGCGGTCCGACAAGACCCGGCCGCGCTTCCGCTTCGGTTCGGCGCTGATGGCATATGCGTTGTTGTAGCCGCTGCAAGATTTCCGGTCAGACGAGCGATGCACTCGTGCGCAGCGATCCGGCCGGCGACGAGCCTGACTGTATCGATGCGGTCAATTCCGGCGTGCACACCTGACCGTGCGTATGCGCTAACACGGCAAGCTCTATCGCACATGGACCTATATTTCCTCGCGAGCCGCTGTCGGAACGTGGTGCCGAGTCCTATGGCGGGCGGTTCAATCCGAGGGCCTGTCGGCACTCTACACATCCCGGTCGGTCGGACCGGGAACGCGTGGCAGACTCTCGGCCAGAAACCGCCAGTCGCTGCGCTCGCGTTCGCCTTCCTTGCGCGTGCCGAAGAACTGGACGATCATCTTGCCGTCGGCGCCATAGGCTTCAACGGACGTGACGTGACCGTCCCTCGTCGGCTTGCGCACGGCCCAGACCTCGCGGATGTGATGAGTCCTAAGATGGAGATGGAAGTTCTCGTCGAGCACATTGATCCGCGGCCCGATCTGCTTGACCGACTTGATCGGGCCGGAATGGATCTGGATGCAACCACGATTGCCGACAAAGCACATGATCGGCATCTCGTCTTCGGCCGCCTGTTGGAACAGGGCGCCAACGGCATCATTGTCGAGCAGCCAGGCGTAATCCTCGTCGGCCATACGCATCGCCTGGCAGCGGCTGAGCTTCAGGGTCTTCAACATATGGTAGAACTGATGCACGTCGCTCAGCCGGCTCCAGTGCTCGCGTAGGTCGTCGACCGTGGCGGCTTGGTCTGGACTCACTGCATTATCGAGCGCCCCGCTCGCCTCGACCGATATGATCGGCTCCTGGTCGGAGGATACAAGCTCTGCCGCCAGATTCTGATAGGCGTGCAGGTTCGAGGCGGGCCTGAGATGTACTTTGTGCATCGCCTCGCCGGTGGCATCAAAGAATTGCAGGCTGCGGCGGATCTCGGCTCCCTCGCGCTTCTCGACGGCGAAGCCATACGCCCACGCTTTCGGGAAGATGCGCAGGTCGATCTCGTCGCCGAGCACCATGGCATGCGGGTTGCCGGTGACCACTTTGTCGTAGACGCCGATCTTTTGGTGCACGGCACTTTGGTTGCGGGTGACCGCCATCACCTCGCCGACCGCTTCGAGGCCGGTCAGCAGATCATCGACGCGCGGCTCGATGCGCACCGCGCCGTGACCACAATGCGCCGCGACCAATTCGGCTTCCGAAATGCCCAATCGAGCGGCGAGATCATGCTCCCGGATTTTCGGATTGTCTTCGCACGCCCGCCGGATTTCGTCCGGCGATGGTTTCTCGCGCTGGTCCATGTCTTACCCCTGCTTCCACCTACGTGTGAGGATCAGCTGCACTGCCCGGGAATCTTCAGCCGATAAGGCGCGCCGAAATGCTCGACCCTGATCTGCTGCTGGCCCGTGAACAAAGTGTCGCTGGACAGCGTGCGCACGTCGTCGCACCCGCGCGAAAACCGGGGGTGCTATCGGAGCGGCGAGACCCGAGTGACACGTGCAGGCACATGCCGATGGAATCTCATCGAGCCGGTCGGTGGCCACCGGGCGGTGGTGAGCGATTGTGGGTGTTGTCGCAATCGGCCAATCGGTCATTCGGATGCCACGGGCGGCGCTGCTTCGCCAAACAAAGCGTGTCTGACCCAGTCCTGACATGTTGCTCCCTTGCTTCGCCGCATCGATCGCGAGGGCACCCACGACACGATTGTGGATCGGCAGTCTCTTGCCGCCTCGCCAGTGGAGCTTCAAAAACTGTGCCAATTGCGCCGAAGCAAGCTCAGAAGGAGTCTTCTGTAATGGTCATTGGTTTAATGTGAGTTCAGCCAACAACTCAGGCCCAACATCCCGCGTGGCGGACCCGACAAACCCGACAGTACGTGTCGGTTGGCCGACACCTTCGCAGCAATGGACTCACAAGAACCACCGCAGGGTCAGAGATGCCGCGCTGTGTTGAAACATTTTTCGCTTTGGCACGGTGGATGCAACCTGATGCGCAAGCAGGTCCCGGACTGAGGAGAATGGAGCCATGATTACGCTCACCGACAACGCTGTTGCCGCCATCAAGACTGCTCTTTCCCGCGCCAGCGAGCCGGCGGAAGGCTTTCGCATCATGGTCCAGGCCGGCGGCTGCGCCGGCTTCAAATACTTAATGGGCCTGGAGAGCGTGTCGCGCGAGGGCGACGCGATCACCGAGACAGATGGGATCAAGCTGTTCGTGGACGCGGGCTCCCAACCGCATGTCGCCGGCATGACCGTCGACTTCCTCACCGGGCTCGAATCTTCCGGCTTTGTCTTCGATAACCCCAACGCGCGCGAGAAGTGCGGCTGCGGCAAGTCCTTCAGTTGATCGCCCGAAGCGCCTGTGCGGGTCCATGAAGCGATTGCCGCCGACGGACTCATTTGCGGCAGAGGAGGCTTATATGGCCGGCACAACAGATGTCCCTGTCCTCAAGAACAAGGCAAGGTCGAAGCCGATCTTGGGACCGGCAATCGCTTCAGGTAGGATGCAAAGAACGTCGCCTCCCGAAACAGTTCGGTTCCTGGTGGCACCCAAGCTGCTGGCGGCCAAATCGCGCTGCTGCGCCAAATTCGGCTTATCGATAACGTTGTCGTGTTCGGGCGTCCTTGCCTGCGGGCTGACGGCGGCGACTGCGGACTTGTCCATGTCGACGCCGCCGGCTGCCAGTTCGGGCCCATCATCATCAACGGCATACGCCAGAGGCTCAATGACGCGGTCGCGCGCTCGCGTCATTCCGGTCAACTGAGGATCGCACATGAAACCTGTCTACCTCGACAACAACGCAACCACACGGGTCGATCCTGAGGTCGTGCAAGCGATGTTGCCGTTCTTTAGGGATCAATTCGGCAACCCTTCGTCGGCGCACGCTCTTGGCGCCTCAGTCAGTGCGGCGGTGAGAAAGGCGCGGAGGCAGTTGCAAGCTCTGATCGGCGCGGAGTTCGACGATGAGATCACCTTCACCTCGGGTGGGACAGAAAGCGACAATGCAGCGCTTCTTTCGGCGCTCGAGGCGGCGCCCAACCGAACCGAGATCGTGACGTCGGCGGTCGAGCATCCCGCCGTGCTGACGCTCTGCGCGCATCTTGAGAAGACCCGCCGCCTCAAGGTGCACAGGATCCCGGTGGATTGCCGTGGCCGGCTCGACCTCGACGCCTATATGGCCGCCCTCACCCCACAGGTGGCAATCGTCTCGATAATGTGGGCGAACAATGAGACTGGTGTGATCTTCCCCGTGGCCAGGCTTGCCGAGTTGGCCAAGGAAGTGGGCGCCCTTTTCCATACCGATGCTGTGCAGGCGGTCGGCAAGCTTCCGATGAACCTGAAGTCGACCGCAATCGACATGCTGTCGCTCTCCGGCCACAAGCTGCACGGGCCGAAAGGGATCGGCGCGCTTTTCGTAAAACGTGGCGTCAATTTCCACTCGCTGATCAAGGGGGGCCACCAAGAACACAACCGGCGTGCTGGCACCGAGAATACGCCCGGCATAGTCGGGCTCGGCATGGCGGCCGAACTCGCCTTGAAATTCATGGACGACGAGACCACACGGGTAAAGTCGCTCCGCGACCGTTTAGAGGACGGGATTCTCCAGCGCATCCCAAGCACCTGTGTCACTGGTGATCCCCTGGAACGGTTGCCCAACACCGCAAACATCTCCTTCGAACATGTCGAAAGTGATGGAATTCCACTCCTCCTCAGCCGCGTGGGCATCGCGTGTTCCTCCGGCTCCGCCTGCACCTCCGGCTCTCTGGAACCGAGCCATGTCCTGAGCGCGATGAAAACGCCACACGCGGCAGTCCGCTTCTCCTTGGCGCGGGACAACGGCGAAGCGGACGTCGACCGGGTGCTCGAGGTCATGCCGGCAATCGTGGAGAAGCTGCGTGGCTTTCCCAGTTCTGGGCCGGGTAAGCGAAGCTCCGAAGACGTTCAATCCGGTCTGTGCCTGAGCGGCAGCAGAACAGGCTACCGTTCATGACCCGTCATGTCTTTCTCAACGATACGACCTTGCGCGATGGCGAGCAGGCGCCCGGCGTCGCCTTTACCACGACGGAAAAGCTGGAGATCGCCGAGTCTCTTGCGGCGGCCGGCGTCACAGAGATCGAGATCGGCACGCCGGTCATGGGCGCCGACGAGATCGAAACAATTCGCGCCGCGGTCGCGCGGCGTCTCCCGGTTCGGCTCATGGCCTGGTGCCGGATGACGTCGTTGGATCTCGATGCAGCGATCGAGAGCGGCGTCCACGCCGTCAATCTATCGCTGCCTGCGTCGGACATACAACTTGCCGCCAAGCTCGGCCTCGATAAGGCGGGAGCGCTCCAAGTCATCGAGCATATGGTCAGGCGCGCAGCCGCCGCCGGCTTCTTCGTCGCGGTGGGCTGCGAGGATGCCTCGCGGGCCAATCGGGATCATCTCGCCCGCGTCATCGAGACGGCTGCACGCGCCGGCGCAAGCCGCGTCAGGCTAGCCGACACAGTCGGCGTTCTCGACCCGTTTTCGACCTTCGAACTTGTCGCCCAGCTCGTGGCGCAGTCTCCAATCGACCTTGAAGTTCATGCGCACAACGATCTCGGACTTGCTGCCGCCAACACGCTGGCCGCGATCCGCGCAGGCGCGCGCCATGCCTCCGTCACCGTCCTGGGGCTCGGCGAGCGTGCGGGCAATGCCGCGCTGGAAGAGGTGGCCGCCGCGATGGCGGTCCTCGACGGCGCGGATACCGGCATCGAGCTGACCGCATTGCCCGACCTCGCCGCCCAGGTGGCTTGGGCCGCCCGCCGGCAGACCGCGGCCATTAAGCCGGTCGTCGGCGCCGATGTTTTCACCCACGAATCCGGCATTCACGTCGCAGGGCTGCTGAAGGACTCGCGTACTTATCAAGGGCTCGATCCGGCTCTCGTGGGCCGCTGCCGGCGTATCGTCATCGGCAAGCATTCCGGCGCCACTGCGATTGCCCATGTGCTGAGCGAAAGCGGTCGCGATCTCGACCCGGATCTGGCAGCCGCGATGGTGGCCCGCGTCCGGCGCGAGGCGGCCGAGACCAAATCGACCGTCACTGCAACTCAACTGGTCGAGCTCTACGATGGAATGTGCAGCGAGGCATCCCTCGCGGAGCTGTGCGGGTCCAGGTCAGCCGTGCGCGAGCGCACCGACACCACAGTTTTCCGACCAGGGAGAATGCAATGAATTGTTCCGCTGACAGCCGCCCCATCAATGTCACCGACATCCTCGCACGACTGAAGCGCCTGTCGGCTGCGGAGGAGTTCTTCGCAGTCCTTGGCGTCTCCTATGATCCGAAGGTGCTGAATGTCTCGCGGCTCCATATCATGAAGCGCGTGGGCCAATACCTTGCCGAAGAAGATTTCTCCGGTCTGCCCGACCAGGTGATTGCCGCGCGGGTGCGCGCGACGCTCGAACGCGCTTACGAGGACTTCGCGGTTTCCTCGCCGCTCACCCATCGGGTCTTCAAGGTGCTCAAAGACCACGATCCGAACAAACCTGCCACGCCGGGCCGCACCTTTGTCCCGTTCGACTCCGTACTGAAGCGGTTCGGACAGGAATGACCGCGACACGGGTTGCGACGCGACAATGTCGAGAAGCCGACAAATCCGGTCATCACCACGGCGCCCTCAGAAGCAACCAAGCTAAGTTCTAGGAATAGGGGGCAGCGCAAAACAGTTGGCACGAATGATGCGCACCAAAGAGATAACCGCCAAGCCCGCATCCGGACAGGAGCCTAGAGAAACCGCCAATGCACATCGTAATCTGCATCAAGCAGGTGCCGGACTCGGCACAGATAAGGGTCCATCCGGTGACGAACACGATCATGCGCCAGGGTGTTCCGACCATCATCAACCCTTACGACCTGTTCGCCCTCGAAGAAGCCCTCAGACTGCGCGACGCCTATGGTGGCGAAGTCACCGTGCTCACTATGGGTCCGCCCATGGCAGAGGACGCGCTGCGCAAGGCGCTCGGTTACGGTGCCGACCGAGCGGTGCTCTTGACCGACCGCTATTTTGCCGGCTCCGACACGCTGGCGACCTCGTTCGCCCTTTCCCAGGCAATCGCGAAGGTTGGCGAGACGTTCGGCACGCCAGACCTCGTCTTCACCGGCAAGCAGACGATCGATGGCGACACCGCCCAGGTCGGGCCCGGCATCGCCAAGCGCCTCGGACTCCTGCAACTGACCTATGTCGCGAAGATCGCCTCTATTGACCTTGCTGCACGCGAGATCAGGGTCGAGCGCCGCTCCGAAGGCGGCACACAGATGCTGAAGAGCAGGCTCCCTTGCCTCATCACCATGCTGGAAGGCACAAACGAAATCCGCCGGGGCTCGATCCAGGACGCCCTGTGCGCCGCGCGCAGCCAGGTCTTGAAATGGAGTGCGGCCGACGCCGGCATTGAGGATCTCACCAAATGCGGCCTGCGCGGTTCACCGACGGTGGTCAAGCGCGTTTTCGCGCCTCCTGCGCGAGCGGAAAAGGCGACAAAAATCGACACCGCCGAGATGGCCTTGCGCGATGTCGCTGACGAACTCATCACGGCAATCTTCACCCGCCAGCCGGCATTGGAACATGAGCTCGCCTTCAACGGCGGCGCGTGAGAGGGCAAGGAGCAGACGATGTCGACCGCGAACCGAGAAACCCCTCGCCCTGCCGCCGGCCGTGCCGGCATAAAGAAGGAGCTGCCCGCGCATTTCAAGGACTACCGGCACATTTGGGTTTTCATCGAGCTCGAACGCGGTCAGGTCCATCCCGTATCATTCGAACTGCTCGGCGAAGGCCGCAAGTTAGCAGACAAGCTTCAGGTCCAGCTTGCAGGCGTCGTGCTTGGACCGCCGGGAGAGGCCATCGGGAACGCCGTTGCCGAAGCGTTCGCTTATGGCGCCGACCTTGTCTACATCGTCGAGGCGCCGTTGCTCGCCGACTATCGGAACGAGCCATTCACCAAGGCGATGACGGATCTGGTCAATACCCACAAACCCGAGATCCTTCTTCTCGGCGCCACCACACTCGGCAGGGATCTTGCCGGCTCCGTGGCGACGACCTTGCAGACAGGGCTCACGGCCGACTGCACCGAACTTGATGTGGATACCGACGGTTCGCTCGCCGCCACCCGTCCGACTTTCGGCGGTTCCTTGCTGTGCACGATCTATACGCTCAATTTCCGCCCCCAGATGGCGACAGTGCGACCGAGGGTCATGCCCATGCCACCGCGGGCGGATAAACCGGTCGGGCGTGTCATCCGGCACAAGCTCTCGGTAGCCGAGGACGAGATCGTTACCAAAGTCCTGGGCTTCCTGCCGGATAGTCAGTCGGCAAAGGCAAATCTTGCCTATGCCGACGTCGTGGTTGCGGGAGGCCTGGGTCTAGGCGCGGCGGAGAACCTGCAGCTGGTGAAGAATCTCGCGCGGGCAATTGGTGCCGAGCATGGCTGTTCGCGCCCGTTGGTCCAGAAGAGCTGGATGCCGGCTGATCGGCAGATCGGCCAAACTGGCAAGACCATCCGGCCGAAGCTTTACATAGCGGCTGGGATTTCCGGCGCCGTCCAGCATCGGGTTGGCGTGGAGGGGGCGGATCTCATCGTGGCCATCAACACCGACCCGAACGCGCCGATTTTCGATTTCGCTCACCTCGGGATCGTCACCGACGCGATCCGCTTCCTGCCCGCACTGACGGAAGCCTTCACCCGGCGGCTGTCGCCCCACAGTCGCGATAAGCTTGCGAGCTAAGGGATGGACATGATTGAGGAACAATTCGACGCCATTGTTATTGGGGCCGGCATGTCCGGAAACGCAGCTGCTTACACCATGGCCAGCCACGGCCTGAAGGTGCTGCAGTTGGAGCGGGGTGAATATCCGGGCTCCAAGAATGTCCAGGGTGCCATCATGTACGCGAACATGCTGGAGAAGATCATCCCGGATTTCCGGGACGATGCGCCTCTCGAGCGGCATTTGGTTGAACAGCGGCTTTGGGTGATGGACGACACATCCCATACCGGGATTCACTATCGGTCGGACGACTTCAATGAGGCGAAGCCCAACCGCTACACGATCATCCGTGCCCAGTTCGATAAATGGTTTTCGCGTAAGGTGCGCGAGGCCGGCGCGACGGTTCTGTGCGAGACGACCGTGACGGAACTCATCCGTGACGCCAAGGACAGGGTGATCGGCGTCCGCACAGACCGGGCCGGCGGAGCCATCTACGCGGACGTGGTCGTCCTCGCAGAAGGTGTATGCGGACTCCTTGGCACGCGGGCCGGCCTGCGCGAGATGCCGAAGCCGCAAACCGTGGCGCTCGCCGTCAAGGAAATGCATTTCCTGCCCGAAGAGGTCATTGAGCAGCGGTTCGGCCTCAAAGGCGATGAAGGCTGCGTGATCGAGGCGGTGGGCACGACCTCCCGCAGCATGGCCGGGCTCGGCTTCCTCTACACCAACAAGGAGTCGATCTCACTGGGCATTGGCTGCCTCGTCTCCGATTTCGCCGCGATGGTCGAGAGCCCTTACGTTCTCCTCGACGCCTTAAAAACCCATCCTTCGATCCGGCCGCTGATCGCCGGCTCGGAAGTGAAAGAATATTCCGCGCATCTCATTCCCGAAGGCGGCTACAAGGCTATTCCGCAGCTCTTTGGCGACGGTTGGGTCGTGGTCGGCGATGCCGCGCAACTGAACAACGCCATTCACCGCGAGGGTTCGAACCTCGCCATGACCTCCGGCCGCATCGCGGCTGAGGCAATCATCGAGGTCAAGAGCCGCAACGGTCCTATGACCAAACGGAATCTCGCCCTTTACAAAGCCATGCTGGACAAGTCCTTCGTGGTCAAGGACCTAAGGAAATACAAAGACATGCCGGCCTTGCTCCACACCAATTCCTGCAATTACTTCACGGCTTATCCGCGGTTGATGTCGCAAGCCGCGCAGAACTTCATGCGTGTCGACGGCACGCCGAAGATCGAGAAGGAAAAGGCGACCACGGCGGCCTTCATCAAGGCGCGCTCGCGCTGGGGGCTGGTCAGCGACGCGGTTCGCCTTGCATTGGCGTGGCGCTGAGGGGAGACGAAATGACGATCGCAGTGACGAAGTCACGTGTCGAGGACAAGCTTTACCAGAACCGCTACTTGGTGGATTCCGGCCGTCCGCATATCAAAGTGCGGCCGCACGAGAGGCCAAGCGCGAACTTGCTCGCGCTGACCCACGTCTGCCCGGCGAAATGTTATGAGTTGAACGACAAAGGTCAAGTGGAGATCACTGCCGACGGCTGCATGGAGTGCGGCACCTGCCGGATTTTGTGTGAGACCAGTGGCGAGATCGAGTGGAACTATCCACGCGGCGGCTTCGGAGTCCTCTTCAAATTCGGATGAGGACGCACGCACCGTATCAAGAGGGTCAATCTTGGTACACCTGAGGTCGCGACCAACGCCAAGTCTATCTTTGCTTGAATTGCCGCGCCACGAAGAGAAGCTCGTGAATACTGTGCTTTCAGAATTCAGACTCAGACACAAAAGGAGGAGCACTCTGGACGACAACCGCTGAGGTGTTTCCATGGCTCACGTACCGCAAGATCGGGTCGACGAGGTAGCACCTCGGGATACCCGCCCTGAACCGCCCATCAAAAGCATGCCCCAAGCAGATATCGCGCTCAGGGGACTCTACGAGATATCGAAGGTGCTGACCGCCCCCAGCGTGCTGGAGATTACGCTCGCCAATGTCGTGAACATCCTGCCTTCGTTTCTGCAGATGCGTCACGGAGCAATCGTCGTCCTCGACGCTGAAGGAGAGCCGGAGATAGCCGCAACTGCCGGCAATACCCACGCACCTCAATCAGGCACTCGCCGCGTCATACCACAGGCCATAACAGATCAAATCGTCGCTACGGGGACGCCACTCTTCATACCGGACGTCCGCAAGTCCCAACTATTTCAGGCTGACCTTCAAACATCTTCGAGCAGCGGCACCATCCCAATTGCCTTTATCGGTATCCCGCTAAAGGCTGATCATAAAATCCTTGGGACATTGTCGATCGACCGCGCCGGAGACGGCGCCACCGACTTTCGCGACGACGAGGACACATACTTCCTGACGATGGTCGCCAACCTTGTCGGCCGGACGATTCGTCTCCATCGCATCCTGAGTACAGATCGTCAGCGGTCTGTCCATGAGCAATGGAGACCGGAGAAATCGCCCAACGAGGGGAGGACCTACGACCCTGCCCGGCATGCGGATGTCAAAATCGACGGGATCATCGGGGAAAGCCCCGCACTCAAGCAGGTGCTCGAAACCGTCTCGGTCGTAGCAGGGACCAATTCCACCGTGCTACTGCGGGGTGAAAGCGGAACCGGCAAGGAATTCTTTGCGCAAGCCATCCATAAGCTCTCACGTCGGAGGAAGAAGTCTTTCGTCAAATTGAACTGCGCCGCACTGTCTGAAAGCGTTCTGGAGTCAGAACTGTTTGGGCATGAAAAGGGCGCTTTCACGGGTGCTATCTCCCAGCGCGCCGGTCGTTTTGAATTGGCAAATGAGGGAACGCTGCTACTTGATGAAATCGGCGAGATTTCGCCGGCCTTTCAAGCCAAGCTGTTGCGTGTCTTGCAGGAAGGCGAGTTGGAGCGAGTCGGCGGCACCAAAACGCTACAGGTCGACGTGCGCCTCATATGCGCCACCAACAAGGACCTCGAGACGGCCGTCATAAAAGGGGAGTTCAGGGCCGACCTTTATTACCGCATCAATGTGGTGCCAATTATCCTGCCTCCGCTCAGAGAGCGACCCGGCGATATTCCACGCCTTGCGAACGCCTTCCTCAATCGATTCAACAAGGAGAACGATCGCGCACTCGCCTTCGCGCCGTCGGCGCTTGACCTGATCTCGCAATGCTACTTCCCTGGTAACGTCCGCGAGCTGGAGAACTGCGTCCAAAGGACGGCAACACTTGCGCGTTCAAGGACGATCACGCCATCCGATTTCGCCTGTAAGAAGAGCCAGTGCCTTTCCTGGCTCCTCTGGAAGCGAGCCGACCGCTCGAATGGCGGCAATACCATCGACGATCTCGCACGGGTCAACGCAGTGCCGGTCGGATTGCGGCTGCCGGCCAGTCGCATCGGTGCCTCCGCAGGCAACGTATCTCCCCTTGCGGCCGGCGATCCAAACGATCCCGCTTGTCCCCCGCGTCTGACGGAACGCGACCGGCTGATCGACGCGATGGACAAGGCCGGTTGGGTTCAGGCCAGGGCGGCTCGTATCCTCGGCCTCACGCCGCGGCAAATCGGCTACGCGCTGCGCCGATATGGCATCGAGGTGAAGAAATTCTAGACGCCGTGATGACGTTAAACGTAAGCCCGGAGTAGTCTCCCTCACACCCTTCGCGCCCAAGGCTGGTAGCCTTCGCGACCCGATTTGCTTGTCCACTGTCGGAAGCCCGACAAAGGTGTGTCGGAGCAATCCGACGGAATCCGACACGAAAGCCAATTCGTGAACCAAAACCGCTCTTTGAGCTGGCATAGCTCTTGCGGTTTGAACTGCGACATTCACCCAGCAACGGAGCCGTTCGATGTCCGCACCGGCAATTTCGCTTGAGAGCCTCAGCACGACATTCGGTGACCAGTTGCTTGCCACCGTGAAAGCCGGTGGCTGCGCGTCTTCGTCCTGCGGCTCGTCGATAAAGCCGGACGACACGGATCCGGCTATCTGGGAGAAGATCAAGGATCACCCCTGCTTTTCAGAAGAGGCGCATCACTATTTCGCGCGCATGCACGTCGCGGTCGCGCCCGGCTGCAATATCCAGTGCAACTACTGCAATCGCAAATATGACTGCGCCAACGAAAGCCGGCCTGGGGTGGTCTCCGAAAAGCTGACGCCCGACCAGGCGCTACGCAAGGTGATCGCGGTCGCCAACGAGGTGCCGCAGCTTTCCGTGCTCGGCATCGCCGGACCTGGCGATGCCTGTTACGACTGGAAGAAGACGAAGGCAACGTTCGAACGAGTCGCCAGGGAAATCCCAGACATCAAGTTTTGCATCTCCACAAATGGGCTCGCGCTGCCGGACCATGTCGATGAGCTTGCCGACATGAATGTCGATCACGTGACGATCACCATCAACATGGTCGACCCTGAGGTCGGTGCAAAGATCTATCCTTGGATCTTTTACGACCATCGCCGCTACGTCGGCATCGAAGCCGCCCGGATCCTGCACGAGCGGCAGATGTTGGGTCTGGAGATGCTGACCGCGCGCGGCATCCTCACCAAAATCAATTCGGTGATGATCCCCGGCGTGAACGATGAGCATCTGATCGAGGTGAATAGATGGGTCAAGGAGCGAGGCGCGTTCCTGCACAACCTCATGCCGCTGATTTCGGACCCGGCGCACGGCACGCACTACGGACTGAGCGGGCAACGCGGCCCAAACGCAATGGAGATGAAGGCTCTTCAGGATCGTGTCGAAGGCGGCGCCCAGTTGATGCGCCACTGCCGGCAGTGCCGGGCAGATGCCGTCGGCCTGCTCGGTGAGGATCGTGGCCAGGAATTCACAGTCGACCGAATTCCCGGCGAGGTCACCTACGATGCCAGCAATCGCAAGGCCTATCGGGAGCTGGTCGCGGAGGAGCGCCGTGATCACGTAGCGGCTAGGAGAGAAGCGATCGGATTGGTCAAGGCAGCGAGCCCCGGCAAGTCCCTTCTCTTCGCAGTGGCGACCAAGGGCGGCGGCCGCGTCAATGAACATTTCGGCCATGCGAAGGAATTCCAGGTTTATCAAGCCTCGCCGAGAGGGATCAGCTTTGTCGGGCATCGCAAGGTCGAGCAGTATTGTCTCGGCGGCTGGGGCGGAGAAGCCGCCCTGGATGGCGTCATCGCTGCGCTTGAGGGCATAGATGTCGTGCTGTGCGCCAAGATCGGAAACTGCCCGCAGGATCAGCTCGCCGACGCTGGAATCCAAGGCACCGACGCATATGCCCACGACTATATCGAGACCGCAATCAGCGCGATTTACGCGGCCGCCTCTGGGACCCCCGCACTCGCGGCGACGGCCTGAGCGCGTCTCATCCATTCGGACCAGGAGTTAAAATGGCTTTCAAGATCATCGCATCCCAATGCACCCAATGCGGCGCCTGCGAATTCGAGTGTCCCTCCGGCGCGATCAAGTTCAAAGGCGAGAGCTATGTGATCGAGCCGCAAAAGTGCACCGAGTGCGAGGGGGTCTTCGATGCGCAGCAATGTGCCTCGGTATGCCCGGTGCCGAAGACCTGCGTTCCTGCGTGACGAACATTGGGCTGCCGACATGGTCGGGGATGCCTTCGCAGGACGCCTGGAACGCCCTTGTTCACAATCTGCAGCCTCAAGAGAAATCAGGGAACGGACATGTCGCTCGGACGCGAAGAGGAGGTCGAAATCCGCAGGCCTCCACGATTCATGCCGGGAGAGCGGGTACGTGCCACTCGCCACATAAAAAATGACGGCACCTATCCTGGCAGGGAGATCGGCGAAAATCTCGTGCGGAAGGGCGACGAGGGATATGTGCGCGACATTGGCACCTTTCTCCAGCAGTTCTTCATCTATGCGGTCGAATGGATCGACCGTGGCACAGTCGTCGGCATGCGAGCGCGTGAACTGATGAGCCTCGACAAAGCCGAGGTGCCCTGCAGTGCTGATAGCAATACCAATGAAGGGACGGCCAGATGAAAGTCATGATCCGCAGGACCGATGCTGGCTTGTCGGCGTATGTCCCGAAGAAGGACCTCGAAGAGCCGATCATCAAGCTCGAGAAGGAAGAGTTGTGGGGCGGAACTGTGACGCTCAGGAACGGGTGGCGGCTCCTCCTACCCGATCTTCCACGGGATACGCGTCTGCCGATCACCGTCGAGGCAAAGAAGGTTTCCGAAGAGGACTGATGCTGCCCCTTGATAGGTGCGTCGCGAGGAACGAGCATGAACACGATCCTGACATCGGGCCACCTGGTCATCGTACGGGACAGTTTTGCCGAAAAGCTGCTTGACCTGGCGAAGGAAGCGCTCGCCGCCGATCAGGTGATCCCCTATCTCGGTCCGGGTCTTCTTGGGTTCAACTGTGCGGAACCGCCTGTGCCGCATACGCCGGAGGTCGTTGCCGCGGCACTCAATGCACGGGCGCCAGCCCCTTCCAGGATCCGCACCAATATGTGGTCGGTTGCGCAGTTCATCGAACAGCGCCGGCATCGCCGGACGCTTCAAGCTTGGATGACCGACATATTCGCAGCGCCGGTGGCGCCCACCCTCCTCCACGCCTGGCTCGCAAGGCTGCCGCTCTCCCTCATCGTCGACAGCTGGTACGACGGCGCGATGCGCACGGCTCTCGTAGAAACCGGCCGAACGGACGTCGTTGAGATACAAGGCGTCACGCGGGCGAACGAAATCGGTAACATTTGGACGAAAACCTACGATTTGTCCGGGAGGGAACTCGACCCCCGATCGGGGGCAAAGACGGTTCTCTATACACCTCACGGGAGTATTAGCCCGGCGCAAAACTTTCTCGTCGCAGATTCCGACTATGTCGAAGTCCTGACCGAAATCGATATCCAGACACCGATCCCAGACGTGGTGAAGGAACGGCGCATCACCCGTGGATTTTTCTTCGTTGGCTGCCGCTTCAACGATCAGATGCTGCGCACCTACGCCAGGCAGATCATGAAGCGCTCCCAAGGTCCATATTGCGCGGTAATGGACGCGGAAACGCTGACCAGAAACGAAGCGCGTTTCCTTGCGGCAAGCGGAATCACGGTGATCGACATGCCAGTAAGTGAAGCCGCGGCTCGGCTTATAGGAACGCGCCCTGCTGCAGGTGGTGGACAGGATTAACAATGGCGGGCCCCTTTGATGATTGGTCCTTCGGCTTGCCTCGAAGGCGCAAAATGCAGTCGGGAATACACCCGTGAGCAGTGATGCTATCGGCAGCGCAACGAACGCTCTGAATTCGTTGACCCATCTGGAAGCGGCGCGCTGGGGCCGGGATTTGAGTACGCTGTTGCGCATCACGCGTATGAATTTGCGGCACCCCTGGCAGGTCGCCTTCGCTATGGGCTCGACGGTCCTGGCGGCAATCCTCCAGTTGCTCATTCCCCAGCTTCTCGGCCGGGCCGTCGACCTGACCCAGACAGCCATCGGGGGCGGTGTCGCGGGGACCGCGGCAGGACAAGCGCTCTGGACCCCTGCTCTCCTGCTGCTCGCCGTCAGCGCGCTACGCGGCCTTTTCACGATGGCGCAGAACTATTTTGGCGAAGCCGTCGGGCATCATGTCGCGTACGAACTGCGGCTCGCCTACTACGACAAGATCCAGCGTCTCAGCTTTTCCTTTCACGACCGGGTCCATTCAGGCGATCTGATCACCATCGGAATGCTCGATCTCCAAGGCGTGCGGATGTATTTTTCCACCGCGCTCGTTCGCGTGCTCCTGCTCACCATGCTGATCGGGATCGGCGCCTACATGATGATCTCGACAGATCCCATGCTCGGCCTGGTCGCGCTGAGCTTCGTGCCTTTTGTCGCCTGGCGCTCATCGGCCACACAGCTTAGGCTGCGCGCCACCTGGCTCGACCTGCATGAGCGGCTTTCAGTACTAAGCCGCGTGATGGAGGAAAATCTCGCAGGCATCCGCGTGGTCCGCGCTTTTGCGGCTCAAGCCTATGAGATGCTGAAGTTCGACGGCGCTTCCAAGAACGCGCTCGACCTCGCCCACGACCGAGTTGACATCTACGTGCCCAGCACGTCGGCGATGACCTTGTCCTTCTTTTTCGCAATGGGATTGGTGCTCTGGATCGGTGGCAGCAAGCTCGTCGCTGGCGAGATAAGCGTCGGAACGGTGGCGACCTTCCTGACCTTCATGACAATCCTGCAAATGCCAGTCCGCCAGATCGGCCTCATGGTCAATGCCTTTGCCCGCGCTTCTAGCTGCGGTTCGCGGCTTTTCGGTCTCCTCGACCAGGAGATCACAATCAGGGATGCTCTCGAGGCCAGACCGCTCGAGATAAGCGACGGCACTCTGCGCTTCCACAATGTCTCGTTTGCCTACCCCAGCGCCGAAAACCGCGCCATTCTGAAGAACCTCAGCTTTGAGGCCCGTAGAGGCGAGACGATCGCGATCGTCGGTCCGCCGGGTTCGGGCAAATCGACGATAGCTCATCTGGTCCCCCGCTTTTATGACGTGACCGGTGGCGCCATCACGCTGGACGGCCAGGACATACGCAATGTCACCCTCGCGACGCTTCGCAAGGCGGTCGCCGTCGTACAGCAGGATGCATTCCTATTCACCACTACGATCGAGAACAACATCGCTTATGGCGATCCCTGGGCGAAGAGACAGCGAATCGAACGCGCTGGCGAATTCGCCCAGCTCCACAACTACATCCTCGGGCTCCCAGCAGGCTACGAGACGGTCGTGGGCGAACGCGGCGTCTCTCTCTCTGGCGGCCAACGCCAGCGTCTCACGATTGCTCGCACCATGATGCTGCGCCCCTCCGTCGTCGTTTTCGACGACTCAACGGCGGCGATCGATGCCGGCACCGAGCAGCGCATCCGCGCGGCGATGCGGCGCTTCGCCAAGGATCGGGTGACGATCATCATCGCGCACCGGCTGAGTGCGCTTATGCACGCCGATCAGATCCTTTTTGTCGATAACGGCGAAATCGTAGAACGCGGCACGCATCAAGAGCTTTTGGCGAAGCGGGGACGCTACAGGGCCCTTTACGATCTCCAGACGCGCCCGGGTGATGACATTATGACCCAGTATGGGGGCGCCCGCTGATGGCGCAGGGCCGCGCCGGCGAACTCGAAGCCGAACGTGACGACGGCAGACGCCCTCCGCGCGCCGTTGTCGGCTCGCACCGCATCGAGGAGGAGATGTTCGGCCGGGCTTTCGACAAGAGCATCCTCCGGCGCATCTGGACGTTCGTCCGTCCCTATCGGGCCAGGGTAGTCATCACCATTGCAGCAATGCTGATCTTCACCGGGACGCAGCTTCTCATCCCGTTGATCATCCGCTACGCGATCGACCAGGGCATCAACCCGGCAAGGACCGATCGCTCAGCCCAGCTTGCGGCCGTCGGCGCGTTCGTTTTGGCGATTTTGGTCAATTTCGCTGCCGGCTACATGCAGGAAACCGTGGTTGGGAAAGTGGCCGAAACTGTCCTGTTCGACATCCGCCGCGCCATGTTTGGCCATCTGCAGAAGGTTTCGCTCTCCTTCATGGACAAGACCGAGGTAGGACGCCTCATGTCGCGCCTGCAAGGCGACGTCAACTCAATACAGGAATTCCTCGAAACCTCGGTATATTCTGTAGGCGATGTTGCGCTTCTCTTCGGCATCGTTTTCGTAATGCTGTGGCTCGACTTCCGCCTCGGCCTCCTGACGCTCTCGGTTCTGCCGGTCCTGGTGATCGTCCGCATTTTCTGGCTGCCGCGTGCCCGCTACGCCTTCATGGCTGCACACGAGACTAATTCCGTCGTCAACGGCGCGCTGGCCGAAGCCATTCACGGCGTGCGCACCGTCCAGTCCATGGACCGCCAGCAGGTGAATTCCATTCTATTTGACGACAAGGCCCATGCCAACCTCAGGACCCACCTGATCGCTGCCAAATATGCACTGGTCATGGTGCCTATCGTCGATGGCCTCACCGGCCTCGCCATGGCCGCCGTTATTGTGGTCGGCGGCTCGATGGTCATGAATGGCCGCATAGATGTGGGCGTATTGGTTGCCTACCTATTTTACATCCAGCGCTTCTTTGACCCGATCCGCTCACTCACCCTGCAGTATTCGATCATGCAGCGCGCGATGGCCTCAGGCAAGCGCCTGACCGATGTGCTCGACGTCAAGATCGATATTCAGGACAAACCCAATGCCGAGGTGCTTTCGCCCGAAATGGACGGCTCGGTCGAGTTCAGGGACGTCACCTTCGGCTACAATCCGAACCGTTCGGTGCTGAAAAATGTCTCCTTCCGGGTCAATCCCGGCGAGACGGTCGCACTGGTCGGGCCGAGCGGTTCTGGCAAATCGAGCGCGATGGCCCTGGTCCACCGCTTCTATGATGTTCAGCAGGGCCAAGTGCTGGTCGGCGGACATGATGTGCGCGATCTCACCCAGGAATCGCTCGGCCGCCAGGTCGCCATGGTGCTGCAGGAGCCGTTCCTGTTCACCGGGACGGTCTTCGAGAACATTCGATACCACAAGACGGAAGCCACGCGCGACAAGGTGATCGAGGCCGCCAAGGCGGTCGGCGCCCACGACTTCATAATGAGCCTCGCCGACGGGTATGAGACCCAACTTGGCGAACGCGGCGACAACTTATCTCTTGGCCAGCGCCAGCTTATCAGTTTCGCCCGCGCCCTCGTCGCCGACGCCAAGATCCTCGTGCTCGACGAAGCTACCGCCAACATCGACAGCTACACGGAAATGCAGATCCAGAAGGCTCTGATAAAGCTGCTTGAAGGGCGCACTGGCCTCGTCATCGCCCACCGTCTTGCCACGATCCGGGGTGCCGACCGCATCATCGTGCTTCAGAATGGCCAAGTTATTGCGACTGGCAACCACGATCAGCTAATAGCCATGGGGGGCCTGTATTCCAAACTCTACAATCTCAACTACGCCTCCTTCGACGATATTCCAGAACACGATACGACCGTACAAGCCGGCTCCCAGACCTGACGTCTTGGCGGCCTTGTGGTAATGGCATTGACTCGGGCGTGCCGGACACTCAGGCCGCCGCAGACGAGGAAGCAGGCAGCATTCATGCAAAGCACTCGCGCGGATCGTGAAGACCGGCTGCGAACGATTTCCTCCAGCGTCGTTATCCGACCGCGGTGCACGCCGCGACATCGGGCGAACTCGCTCCAGGTGGTGTCGCTCGGCGTAGCAAAGCCGCTCGCGAGCGCGCCCTCAACAGCGCCGTAGCGAGTGACGGCTTTGCTACCGCCGAGCCGCTGATGAAGCTGGATGCGGGAGCCGCCACCGGCGCCGCCCCGGTCGAGAAGAACCTCTGCGGCCGGCTATGGGCAATGACTAGCGCGAGCGCGACGAGCAGATGCGTGCCGGCACGGTGGCGCGCTCGGCCATCATCTCCTTAGGATCGTGCAGTCTCACACCGTGCCCAGATACCGGCCAACGCACAAACCCGGCAATCTGTGCCCCCGGTTCGTCGTCAGTTTGGCCTCCCTCACGATTTCCCAATCCCCACCACGTGCACGCTCGAGCAATGTGAGGGAGCGCTGTTACAACGATTTACCTTCGGATCAGACCGCGAATTTCATGGTCAGCCAAGTCGAGCCATGATTTCGGATTGAATGGTCGTCGCGGTGTATAGGGAAGCATCTAGCGGCAGATTCCCAAATGCCAGTTGACAAAGAAGGTAGTTAGCACCTGCCTCTTCCAACTGACTGAGCAGAGCTTCTCGCACAGACGCTGCTGATCCTACCACGCACAATTCACTCTCGACTGCCGCATCGAAGGTCAGCGGCAGGTTGGGTGGAGTGGGGATAGCGTTAAGCTCGTAAAGGAATTGGAAGCTCTTGAGCCATCTTTCGTAAGCAGGTGCCGCGAGCGAATAGGCATGTGTGTCACAACGCCCAACCACGACCATGCGGAGCAATCCAATAAATGGCGCTCGATCGCCCGCGCCAGTGTTGTCCTCTTGATAGGCGCGGAACGCATCAGTAGTTTTGCGAACAGAAGAGGAAGGTCCTACACACGCGATATTTGCTCCATTCGCAGCGGCCCAGGCTGCGGACTCGGGTCGATTGGCGGCGACCCATGTCGGCGGATGTGGACGCTGATGAGGTCTTAGCGTCAAAGGAACGTCATTGAGCTCAAAATGGCGGCCTTGATAGCACAGCGTGCCAACCTTCATGGCATTAACAAGTATTTCAACAAGAATTTCGCTGGCTTCCGCATAGCGGCCCGGCACCGCGTCCGCACCAATCCCGAAGTAACCCAATTCGATCGGGAGAGCACCGCGCCCTATGCCCAGTTCGAGCCTGCCACCGCTCAACTGGTCCAGCATACAGATCTCTTCGAACGCACGCAGCGGATGATAAAGCGCAAGCAGCATCACCAAGGGTCCGAGACGCAGGCGCCGGGTGCGCTGGGCGACGCTCGATAAGAACAGATTCGGCGATGGACCTCTCCCATGGGGGGTACAGTGGTGCTCTGCGAGATGATAGGCATAGAACCCTAGCTGATCGCACGCCTCTGCTAATATCAGGCGATCTTCGTACTGCCGGGCGATATCGAGGCCGTCCTCGTCCAGATGATCGAAGATGCCGAAGGCTAGGTTTGAAGGAAAGACGTTTGTCACTCGATATTGTCCCCGATTTTAAAGAAAAATGTTGTCGTGCTTGGGTGACCAAGCAAGTCTAAAGATAGCAATGTGTGATATCGGATTAGCGTCAGCGTACCGAACGAGCAGAGCCTGACGCCCCCCTGCCTGTGGTGCTTGGTATGCTTAAGCTTCCAACTATATCGCGAGCGGCAGCAAGAAATGCATCCAATTGCTCTTTTGTGCCGATGCTGACGCGGATGCAATGTTCCAAACCATTGTCCGGAAAGTAGGCAACGAGTATCTTTTGACTTTCCAAGGCTGCTTGCCACCATGAGCCGTCCTGTCCCGCTGGCACACGGGCTAGCAAGAAATTTGCGTGGGAGGGCGTTACGGAAAATCCAAGTTGCGACAGTGCGGCTCTCACTCGCTGTCGTTCATGTCTGATGTGCTTGTGGTTCTCTGCGTAGGCGCCGCGATGCGCAAGCACGCTGATACCAACCGCATGCCCGATCACGTTCATGTTGAAGACGTTCTGGATGTTGCGCAGCCTGCCAATAATCTCAGGGTGACCGAAACCGAAACCGACGCGAATGCCGGCGGCGGCATAGCTCTTCGAAAATGTTCTCAAGATCAGAAGGTTCGAATAACGGTTGATGAGGCGCAGCCCGTGATCGGGTGCAAAGTCGACGTAGGCCTCATCAAGGACGACCAGGCGATCCGATTGTGCCACGAGGCGTTCGATATTGCTTATCGAGAGGAATGTTCCGGTCGGATTGTTTGGATTGGCCACCAGAATGAACTTGGCGTCTTTTGCCGGACCGGAAAGCAATTGCTCCATTGGCAGCGAATGAGTTTGACATCCGATCTCGAGAAACTCAGCACCATGCAACATGGCAAGTTTGCGGTTGAACGAAAACCCTGGCGATATCATCGCCACCTTGTCGCCAGGGGCGAGGAAAGCTCTGTAGATGAGTCCGAGCAGTTCAGACGACCCGTTGCCTGCGATGACCTGATCCGTGGATACGCCATAGGTACTGGACGCTGCTTCCCTCAAGCTGATGTTATCGTCGTCCGGATACAGATACTGGCGATTGAGGGCCGCCACTGCACTTTGCATTATGATTGGCGGCAACGGAAACGGGTTCTCATTCGTATTCAGCTTGACAAAACTTTTGTCCGGCGCTGGTCCGTTGGACGGCAGAGCATCTAACTGTCGCGTCCCTTGCGGAAGAGACGAAAGCACAGCTTGCAGTTTTGCATCGGACATATTTTATCTCCGTTTCAGTCGCACAGGGGCATCCGTATGAGCTCGCAACGAGAGCAACATGGCGGACGGATTGACGATGGCAGCGTCGCCTTTCACAAGATGGTCGCAACGCCGGCTGCCACGACGGGAATTCGGCCAGGCTGTCCTCGGTCAGATCGACTTGACGCGGACGCGGATCTGCATCCCTGCGCGGGCCAAGCCGCTAAGCGGTCTCAGCTAATCCGCCTGAGTCATGCTTTCACAGACGCTTGACCTCGATGCCGTATTTCCTCAGCACGTAGCCAATCTGGCGCGGGGTCAGTCCAAGCAGGCGCGCCGCCTTTGCCTGCACCCAGCCACATCTTTCCATGGCAGCAATGACGCGCTCGGCGTCGGTGGTCCTCGCGCCCAATGAGTGGGTTGCTCCGGCAGGCGGGACTGTGGTGGCGGCCGAATGAGCGGCCGCATCCGGCGGCGTGGCCGGATTCACTGCCTCTGGGAGGATTGGCGCTGGTTGCAGCGCGGCCTTGCCCGATCTGCTCTTCCGCAGCGCCTCGGCAAAGCATTGGTCGTGGGAGCACGCAAAGTCGTTTCTCCCGATTGATCGTCCCTCCGCCAGGATCGCTGTCCGGTGCACGCAATTTTCAAGCTCGCGAATGTTGCCGGGAAATTCACATTTCATCAGTACTTCAATCGCACGCGGATCGAAGGTCAGCGTACGGCCGTTCTCATCGTTGAAATTCTTGAGAAACTCAGCTGCGAGGAGCGGAATATCGCTGCGCCTTTGGCGTAATGCCGGCACCAGCAAGGGAACCACGTTGATGCGATAATATAGGTCGGCGCGGAACTCATTCCTTGCAACCGCCTCTTCAAGGTTCCTGTTCGTGGCGGCAATCACGCGAACGTCGACCTTGATGGTCTGGTTGCTGCCGACGCGCTCAAACTCCTGCTCCTGCAGCACGCGTAGTAGCTTTGCCTGGAAGGAGGCCGAGATCTCGCCGATCTCATCCAGAAACAACGTCCCCTTGTCGGCGAGCTCAAAGCGACCCTTGCGGGAATTGAACGCGCTTGTGAAGGCACCCTTCTCATGACCGAACAATTCGGATTCCAGGACTGTCTCTGGCAGCGCTGCACAATTGAGTTTGATGAAGGGCCGCTTGGCGCGCGGCGACAACTCGTGAATTGCCTTGGCGACCAGCTCCTTCCCGGTACCGGATTCGCCTCGCAACAGAACCGTGGTCTTTGCCTTAGCTACAACTGCGATCTTCTCGAGCAGCGCGCTTAGCGCCGGACTATCGCCAATCATTCCCTTGACGTGAACCTTCTTGCGCTGCGGTGCAGGGTGCTTGACATCAGAGAATTGCGTTTGCAGCCCATCTTCCACCTCCGTCGGTCGTTCGCGGTCGCCCGCGGAGAAGCGGTGCAACTTGACTGTCTGTCCCACCATGTTGGCTATCATGGTGAGCAACCGGACATCATAATCGAGCCGATACGTTGACCTGCTGTCCAAGGCGCGATCGATAGTCAGCGTGCCTACGGCGTTCCCATCAACACGAATGGGAACGCCGATGAAGGACACGGTGTCGGAGGCCCCAAGCACCTCTATGTCAGCGGCAGTGAAGGCCGAATGCACCGCTATGTTCTCGGCGACGAGCGGCGTGTCCGTCGTCACAATCAGATCGATTGCCTTGCGCGGCAGGCGCATCCGGGAGCGCTCATCGCTGTTCTCGTCGGAGCCGGTGACTACGGTGATGTCCAGTACGCCCTCAGCGTCGAAGAGAGCGATGATGCCGTGCCGCATCTGCACAAACGAGGGCAGGAGATCGACGACCTTGGCCAACGTGACTTCGAGCCGGGCGGGGTTGGTGAGTACTTTCGATATTTCGAAGATGCCGGTAAGCGCGTGCTCGTGCGATGGCACAAAAGGGACCGCGGTGTTCATCTCGGACTTTGGGTAAGCCCTTTTCGCATCCGGAAGCGAAATGCGGCACTCGCTGGCATTTTGTTCTGATTTGGGAATGTTGTGGTGCATATGATCCTCGATCTCGCGCCATGAAATGCATGCCGGCGGCATGTGCGCCCGCGACGTCGCGGGCAAGCGCGAAAATGCTCTGACGTGAACTCGTGCCACCGCCGTGTGGTCGAGTGAAAAGCGGGTCGACCCCTGACGCATCGCTTGGCTCTCCCTCCACGAAGCTTGGCCACGTTCTCGGCTTGCACGGGGGCAACCACACGTTGATTTTCAAAAGACTGGAGCGAGGCGGGATAGTCAATCGAGCTTTCTTTCATTCGTGAAAGGAAACCTCGCGGCCTATGATAGAATTCATCAGTTCTAATTTTTGTCGGCGATGTTGAACGACAGAAATACGGCGCCGGCGATGCGGTGCCCGAGCGGCTGACCGCGCCGAGTTGCCGGGCCGTGCCAGTCACCAGCGCCTGCGAACCAGGGGCGGGAGCGATAATCACTGCCGACGACACTGGTCGGTCGCGGCAACCGCCATTTCCTCGATATTGATGACGCAGTTAAGGCGGCGGCGTCGCGTGTGAAGGCGCGAAGGTGGCGGTCGAGCGCGGCTTTCTCGGCGGTGCTCGGAACTTCTGAACCGCATCGTCGCGGTCAGCACCAGCGGCGTCAGTCCCTACGTCTCGACGTCGCTTTCAAGCTGTCGCTGCAGCGGCAGCGCGGCAAAGAACACGGCAATTCTCCGCTCTGGTGCCAGCGATGCGGCCCTTCCCAAAGTCGGCAAACCGAGGAGCCCACCACGATGTGCAGCAAAACCGCAAGCCAGAGAGATCGACCGGCAATCTGCCGGAGAACATCAAGCGCGTGCTGGACGGCGGCCTTGTCATTCCCGTCTTGTGCCACCGGACTCATCCCATCATTGGCGAGCCCAACGTCAGTTCAGGTCATGCGGATCCATTTGGCATGGGTATTGCGGCGGCGTTGGTGCAGCGTTCGACCGGAGCGCCGCGATAGGGAGAAGCCCGGGAGAAGTCACGCCACCTCGATCCGGTCAGGGAGAGAGAAACAGTGTCAGCTGCACAAGTCCGCGGCGCGAGTCCCGCGCCCCGCAAACCCTTCTATGCCAAGCTTTACGCGCAGGTGCTTGCCGCCATCGCGCTCGGCGTCGCAATTGGCTATTTCTATCCGGGGACCGGCGAGAGCCTGAAGCCGCTGGGTGATGCCTTCATCAAGCTGGTCAAGATGATCATCGCGCCTGTCATCTTCCTGACAATTGCGACCGGCATTGCCGGCATGAACGATCTTCACAAGGTCGGCCGGGTCGCCGGCAAGGCAATGGTCTATTTCCTCACCTTCTCGACGCTCGCGCTGATCGTCGGCCTGATCGTCGCCAATGTCGTCCAGCCTGGCGCCGGCCTCAACATCGATCCGGCCTCGCTCGATGTCCAGGCCGTGAATACCTACGCCGCAAAGGCCCACGAGCAGTCGGTCACCGGCTTCCTGATGAACATCATCCCGCCAACGATAGTCGGCGCCTTCGCGGAAGGCGACATCCTGCAGGTGCTGTTCTTCTCGGTTCTGTTCGGCATGGCGCTCGCGATGGCCGGAGAGACGGGCAAGCCTGTCGTTTCCTTCCTTCAGGCGCTCATCGCGCCTGTCTTCAAGCTCGTCGGCATTCTGATGAAAGCCGCGCCGATCGGCGCTTTCGGCGCAATGGCCTTCACCATCGGCAGATATGGCATCGGTTCGGTCGTCAACCTCGCGATGCTGGTCGCGACGTTCTATTTCACCGCCTTCCTCTTCGTGTTCGGGGTTCTCGGCGCGGTCTGCCGCTACAACGGCTTTTCGATCTGTTCTCTCATTCGCTACATCAAGGAAGAGCTGCTGCTTGTCCTCGCAACGTCCTCCTCGGAGGCCGCGCTCCCCTCGCTCATGCAGAAGATGGAGAAGGCGGGCGCCAGGCGTTCGGTTGTGGGTCTCGTCATCCCGGCCGGATATTCGTTCAATCTGGACGGCACGAATATCTACATGACCCTGGCGGCCCTCTTCATCGCGCAGGCGACGAACACCGATCTGTCAATCGGCGATCAGGTGCTGCTGCTGCTCGTTGCGATGCTTTCCTCCAAGGGCGCTGCAGGTGTGACAGGTGCGGGCTTCATCACCCTGGCTGCTACGCTCGCCGTAGTTCCGAGTGTTCCCGTTGCTGGGATGGCCCTGATACTCGGCATCGACCGCTTCATGTCCGAATGCCGGGCGTTGACGAATTGCGTTGGTAACGCAGTGGCATCCCTCGTCGTCGCCCGCTGGGAAGGAGAATTGGACCAAGCGCAGATGAAAGCCGCCTTCTGCGGTCATCAGCTTGCCGAGGCATCAAACCGGCTATCCTCCGCCGAGTAAGGGCGACGCACCGCGACCGGCTTCGCCAAGCTGGTCACATGACCTGAACGATCGACTCGCAGGCTCTAAACGGCGCCTCACGGACCATGTATCAGAAGCGCTAAATGTGTGAGTGCAAATCATCGCCGCCCTAAGCGAATGAACCTTCCGTTATACCCGGCCGGTCTACGTCTGGAGTAGTCCAATACGCTGTCGATCATTCAGTATGCGGGCGTCTTCACTTTGCCCACCCGAAACCATTGTCGAATCGCGCTAGGTGACAGAGAGCCAGCCTGCGTCAAAAACCAATCAGAATAGGACCCATGACCAAGCGCCCCACAATTGCCGATCTCGCCCGCGAATCCCGAGTCAGCGTAGCAACGGTCGATCGGGTTCTGAACGCCCGCCATCCGGTGCGCGAGGAGACCGCGCGGCGGGTCCACGACGCCGCCCACGCGATCGGCTATCATGCTGCCGGGCTCATCAAGCAGCGCTTGCGGCGAGACCTACCGTGCTACCGTCTGGGCTTCATCTTGAGAAAACCGGCCCAGCATTTCTACCAAGACTTTGCGCGCGAGGTCGAAGCGTCGGTCAATTTGGCCCAGTCCTTCCACGGCATTCCGCTCATCCAATTCGCCCCGTCACATATGCCGAGCGACCTAATCGCACCGCTCAAGGATTTGGGCGCACGCTGCCATGCGATCGCGATGGTGGCACCGGACCACCCAAAAATTACAGCAGCGGTTGAGGACCTCAAGGCCAAAGGCATTCCCGTTTTCTCGCTGCTTTCCGACTTCGCCGCCGGCGTGCGACAGGGCTATATCGGCCTCAACAACCGCAAGGTGGGGCGCACGGCCGCTTGGATGGTGTCCAAGGTCGCAAAACGGCCCGGCAAGGTGGCGGTGTTTGTCGGCAGCCATCGTTTCCAGGGGCACGAGCTCCGTGACGTCGGCTTTCGCTCCTATTGCCGTGAGAACGCGCCGACGTTCGAGGTGCTCGATCCGCTCGTGAACCTGGAGAAACGGCAGGTCACCTACGAGGCAACGCTTAATCTCATGCAGCGGGAACCCGAGCTCGTCGGCTTCTATGTCGCCGGGGGCGGCATGGAGGGCGCCATCTCCGCGGTCCGGGAAGAGGGTAAAAGTCGCGATCTCGTCGCGATCGTGAATGAAATCACGCCGGAATCTCGGGCGGCACTCGCTGATAACATCATCACGATGGCGGTCGCCACGCCAATGCGCCGGCTTTCCCAGGAGCTGATAACGCTGATGACGCGGGCTATCGAGACCGGCACTGCTCAAACACCAGGACAGACATTTCTGCCGTTCGACATTCATCTGCCGGAAAATATATGAAACTGATGGCTTCTATCGTAAGCGGGGAAGTTTCATTTCATAAATGAGAGAAAGTTGATTGATGATTCCATCCACGCGGGGTAGCCGCACCCCACAGGCCTCAGCCGCGGCCCAGGATGAAGCCAATTGGGTGAACGGATCGGCCACGCGTTCAGGCGGAAGCGCGAGGTAAATTGCCTACATCCGCAGCGTCAATCGCGACCGGCTTCATTGCCAACATCTCGACGTTGTCGGTGCAGGGCGGTGTCGTCAAGGATGCCTCACGCCAGTAGCCGAGCGAGGCCGGCACAGTCCATTGGGATTGACCTCGTCGACCGGCATCTCCTCGCCTGGCCGCGCGTGAAAAGCCGCGGCAAGGCCGGCAAAGTTGGCATTTGAGTGGGGCTAGACATCTTCTGGGACTTCGCACGCGAAATCGGAGGCGGCAGTCAACTCAGCACCAACCCGGGCATGTGTTCTGCTCGTTCCTGGCCCTCGTACTCAGCAAGGAACTGCGCCGCTCTGCCGAGCCAAAGGCCTGACGCCCGAATGGCAACCGCTCCTACGCGATCGCGACCGCCTCCAGGAAGCCCGAGACGCTCAATAGCTTTCAAGCAAAGGCGCCAGGCGAGATGCCTCCTGCAACATCATTTCCCGCATCCACAGGCTTGCCGGATCAGTATTGTGAAGCGCAGGCCATTGGACGGCCTCGGTGAATGCGGGATGAGGAAGTGGCGGCGGAAGTCCGACAATCCGCAGGGGTGTTGTTTTTGCGAAATGCTGCGCCAGCCGTAAGGGCATGGTCCCGATGCGGTTGGTGCCTGATAGGACGGGCGCGATCAGGCTAAAGCCCTGTACGACGACCTCGATACGTCTCTCGAAACCGTGCTCGAGCAAATACCACTCCTCCATGGTGGGCTGCCGGGTGTGCCTGAATTTGAGCACGACATGCCCCATCGACAAGTATCGCTCGAATGTAAGTGGCTCTGACAGCTGCTTGTTCGTGCCGCAGCCTACGCATACGAGCATATCTTCGAACAGGGCTGCGCGAGGATGTTTCGACATGAACACTTCCGGCATAATCAGAAAATCAACGTCGCCGCGCCGGAGAAGCTCCTCGGGGTCGTCGCAAATAGGCAGACATTCGAAGCGGACGGCGGGAGCTTCCCGCGCAGTACGCTCTACGATCCTCTTAAAAAGCACGAGCGTGAGGTAATCGGAAAGCATGATTCGGAAGAGACGATCCGATTGGGCTGGGTTAAAGGCGTCGGAGGAAATAATCGATAGCTGGATGTGCAGCAATGCGTCCCGGACTGCTGGGGCAAGCCCCTCCGCGCGCGGTGTCAAAATGAGCTCGCGGCCGTTCATCGTAAATAGCTCATTGCTGAAGTAGGCGCGTAACCGAGCGACGGCGGCGCTCATGGCCGGCTGGCTCAGGTTAATACTGTTGGCCGCGGCAGTGACTTTACGCTCCCTGATCAGAGCGTCCAGCACAACGAGGAGATTCAGATCCAGCCCCTTAAACCGCATATCCTGATCTATCCAGCGTGTGGATGGGCATCATCTAAACAATCAATTTTACGAATTTACGAACCATGCATTAGAGGAACGTAAATGACCGACGTCAAGCTCAAATCGACGGCGCCGCGACACGGGCGGGAACATCGAGAGAGCTCACTGGCGAGCCCCACCGGCTGGCTCACCTTCGCTAACGACAACGGTTGAGTGCAGCCAACAACGCCGCCGCTTTGGCCGGGTAATGCGGCCCGCAAGAAACTATTTTGAAGAGAGGTCCTGAATGCGCCCTCAGGTGCAGTGGAAATTGTGCTGGGAAAACGAGTTGCAGCTCTCGGACCACGTCGAGCTCGCCCAGTTCTTTCGTAATACCTACGGGCCGACTGGGGCGTCCAACGCAGAACCGTTCGAAGGTAGTCGAAGCTGGGCCGGAGCCAGGCCTGAACTCCGCGCAATCGCCTATGATTCGAGCGGTGTAGCGGCTCACATGGGCATACTGCGCCGTTTCATCAAGGTTGACGCGGTCGATCTGTTGGTGGCTGAGCTGGGCCTGTACGGGGTACGTCCGGATCTTGAGGGTCTCGGAATCGCCCATTCAATCCATGTCATGCTTCCAATACTGCAGGAGCTTGGCGTTCCATTCGCTTTCGGAACCGTCCGGGACGCGCTGCGGAATCATGTTGAGAGGTTCGGGCGGCGATACAGCCCTATGGCCGTTTTGTCGGGAATTCGCGTGCGCTCCACCCGAC
Source organism: Mesorhizobium sp. M1142 (assembly GCF_040318565.1). Taxonomy (NCBI): domain Bacteria; kingdom Pseudomonadati; phylum Pseudomonadota; class Alphaproteobacteria; order Hyphomicrobiales; family Phyllobacteriaceae; genus Mesorhizobium; species Mesorhizobium sp. M1142. The sequence goes on along the minus strand of NZ_JAMYMK010000008.1, from coordinate 183,484 downwards.
CAGAGGCGCGCCTCGACCTGCCGCCCACACGCATCGATGACGCACTCACCATTGTTCTGCCAGTTGGACGGCCGATCAGCGAATGGCCCACGGGCACGATGATCGATCGGAACGGACCAGAGCTATGAGCCGTCCCGATTGCTTGTACGAAGTGCGCCGTGAGTGCTCTGACGGCACCGGCCGTCGCAGCGTTTATCTGACGTTTGACGACGGTCCCAATCCACTTTTCACACCGGAGATTCTGGATGTGTTGGCAGAGCAGCGGGTGCCGGCGAGTTTCTTCGTCATCGGCGCCTACGCCTTAGAGCACCCGGATCTAATCCAACGAATGTTTGCAGAAGGGCACGAGCTAGGCAACCACACGATGACTCATCCGGATCTGTACAAATGCGGCTTCGGCGAAGTGCAACGTGAGATCTTTGAAGCGAACGGCGCCATCATGAGGGCGTGCCCTCAGGCCTCGGTGCGCTATATTCGCGCGCCCTACGGGGCCTGGAGCGAAGAAGTCTTCACAGCGTCACAGATCGCCGGGCTGACGGCCCTCCATTGGTCCGTCGACCCTCGAGATTGGTCTCGCCCTGGGGCCGACGCGATTATCGATACCGTGCTCGCCTCTGTCCGGCCGGGCGCAATCGTACTCTTGCACGACGGATGCCCTCCCGGCGAGTTGAGCCAGGGCGCTCACGCCGGTCTGCGCGACCAGACGGTCACGGCGCTGTCCCGGCTGATTCCAGCACTTCATGAGCGCGGATTTGTAATCCGCTCACTTCCTCAACATCACTGAACAAACGAGATCCCATGACTCTTCTTGGTACAACCAGCACTGTGGCCATTTCGCTTTATGCACTGCTCTCGACTGCTTATAAGAGCATGCAGGGGATTTATGCTCTGCCGACAAACGACTCATCGGCGTTGGAGGATCTCGTCGGCTCCGATCAACTGCCCAGCGTGGATGTCATCGTCCCCTGCTTCAACGAGGATCCGCGCACGCTTTCAGAGTGCCTGGCGTCCATTGCAGACCAAGAATACGCCGGAAGACTTCGGGTCTATGTGGTTGATGACGGTTCTGGAAATCGCGAAGCCGTAGGAACTGTCCACGAAACCTACGCGCGCGACCCTAGGTTCGACATCATTTTGCTTCCCGAGAATGTTGGAAAGCGCAAGGCGCAGATCGCCGCGATACGCCGCTCATCCGGGGATTTGGTGCTTAACGTTGATTCAGACACGATACTCGCGCCCGACGTCATCACCAAGCTTGTACCGAAGATGCGAGATCCAGCGGTCGGCGCAGTCATGGGTCAGTTGATTGCCAGTAACCGGAGCGAGAGCTGGCTGACAAGGCTGATAGACATGGAGTACTGGCTGGCTTGCAACGAGGAGCGCGCGGCACAGGCTCGCTTCGGTGCCGTTATGTGCTGTTGCGGCCCATGTGCCATGTACCGCCGGTCTGCGCTCCTTTTGTTACTGGACCAGTACGAGTCGCAATTTTTTCGGGGCAAGCCAAGCGACTTCGGGGAGGATCGCCATCTCACTATCCTCATGCTGAAAGCAGGCTTTCGAACCGAGTACGTTCCGGGCGCCATCGCGGCCACAGTCGTTCCGAACAGACTCGGACCGTATCTGCGCCAACAACTCCGTTGGGCACGAAGCACATTCCGGGACACGCTGCTTGGGCTGCGCTTGCTGCCCGGCCTCAATAGCTATCTCACGTTGGACGTGGTCGGACAGAATCTCGGGCCGCTACTCCTCGCCCTATCGGTACTAACGGGCCTCGCACATTTCGCACTGACAGGCACTGTGCCTTGGTGGACAGGACTGATGATTGTGTCCATGACCATGCTCCGATGCAGCGTGGTAGCATTTCGTGCTCGACAGTTTCGATTTCTGGGCTTTTCCCTGCACACGTTCATCAACATCTTTCTCTTACTTCCCTTGAAGGCCTACGCGCTGTGTACATTGAGCAATAGCGATTGGCTGTCGCGAAGCTCTGCTGTCCCTACATCGAACACTGGGGGAAAACAGGCCCCCACCCAAACTCCGATCACTGGATCAAGCAGGGCAGAATTCTCACCGCATGCGGCTCCGCTTCGCAGGCTCAATCTTGCGCGGATTCTTCGGGATTAGCGCTGTCGAGCAACATCTGCGGCGACGAGTGATCGCTAATTACCTAGGTGGACGAGAGGTGGACGAGTTTGACCCAGAACATGAATCATCAGTTGCTCGATCGGGAATTGGCCGCAGACGATCCGTGGCGCCTCGACGGCAATCCGTTCGAGCGGGAGCGCCACACGCAAATGCTCCAGCTGGCGCTTGCCCAAGGCTCCATTACAAATGCCCTCGAAGTCGGGTGCGCTGCCGGCGCATTCACGGAAAAATTAGCTCCCAACTGCCAAGGGCTCACCGTCATCGATGTCGTGGCGCAAGCGATTGCTCGAGCACGTCAACGGATAAAGGAGCCGTCGCGCATCAACTGGATAGTCTCCGATGTTCAACAGTTTTCGACCGACGAGTTGTTTGACCTGATCGTTGTGGCGGAGGTCCTATACTACCTCGAAGACATAGCCGAGATGCGCGCGGCCGTCAAAAACCTGGTGCGGGTGCTTGCGCCAGGCGGGCATCTGATCTTCGGATCGGCAAGGGATGCTAATTGCCGTCGCTGGGGTCACGCCGCTGGTGCTGAGCCGGTCATCGCCATGCTGAACGAAACGTTGATCGAGGTAGAGCGTCTTGAGTGTCGGGGCGAGTCGGTCAACGAAGACTGCTTGCTCGTCCGTTTCCGGAACCCGCTTTCCGCTTCCTGATCAATCGAATCTATCGCCGTTAACGTGGAGACACTATGCGCATCTGTGGTACCAAGCTGACCCATGATGGGGCGATCGCCCTTGTCGAGGATGGACGGCTCGTCTTCTGCGTTGAGCAGGAAAAGCGGCACAACAATCCGCGTTATCAAACCATCGATAATCTCGACGCAATTGTCGCCGCTTTGGCGGAACAGGGGCTAAATCCTTGTGATGTCGATCAGTTCGTTATCGACGGCTGGGATGGCGAAGACGAGTCACAGTTTCAGGTCCGGCAGGCAACCAAGCAACCGCCAGTCTTGGCGTCCCTCTCGGTAAAATGAACCCATGTCCATGGTAGCGATCGATCTTACTGACGTAAGCAAAACTTATGACAAGCTCGTTGTCGACAGACTGTCGTTCCGCGTTGCGGCGGGGGAATGCTTCGGGCTCCTGGGACCGAACGGTGCGGGCAAAAGCACGATTGCGCGTATGGTCCTCGGCATGACATCGCCTGATGCGGGGAAGATTACTGTGCTCGGCGCTCCAGTGCCGGCGCGCGCGCGTTTGGCACGTATGCGCATCGGCGTGGTCCCGCAGTTCGACAATCTTGATACCGCGTTCACTGTACGCGAGAACCTGTTGGTGTTCGGGCGCTACTTCCGGATGAGCAGACGCCAGATCGAAGCGGTCATACCATCGCTGCTTGAGTTCGCCCGCCTCGAGAACAAAGCGGATGCGCGCGTCGCCGAACTGTCCGGCGGCATGAAGCGGCGCCTGACGCTCGCGCGTGCGCTGATCAATGACCCGCACTTGCTGGTGATGGACGAGCCGACCACCGGCCTCGATCCGCAGGCCCGCCACCTGATCTGGGAACGGCTGCGATCGCTGCTGGCGCGGGGCAAGACTATTCTTTTGACTACCCATTTCATGGAAGAGGCCGAGCGGCTGTGCGATCGGCTGTGCGTTATGGAGGAGGGGCGCAAGATCGCCGAAGGCCGCCCGTCCGCACTCATTGACGAGCAGATCGGCTGTGACGTGGTCGAGGTCTACGGCGGCAATCCGCATGAACTGGGTGCGCTGATCCGGCCGTACGCACAGCGCATCGAGGTGAGCGGTGAGACGCTTTTTTGCTATGCACCCGATCCGGAGCAGGTGCTGGTGCAGCTACGCGGGCGCGCGGGTCTGCGCCTTCTGCAGCGTCCCCCCAATCTCGAGGATGTGTTCTTGCGGCTAACCGGGCGCGAGATGGAGGACTGAACAATGGGCGAACGTTATGCGGCGGCCATGCCCGCCAATGCGTGGAATTGGGTCGCGGTTTGGCGCCGCAACTATCTTGGATGGAAGAAAATCGGGCTTGCATCGGTTCTCGGCAACCTCGCCGATCCGATGATCTATCTGTTCGGTCTCGGCTTTGGCATCGGAACAATGATAGGTCCTATTGAGGGCACGTCGTACATTGCGTTTCTCGCGGCTGGCATGGTTGCCACAAGCGCGATGGCATCGGCGACTGCTGAAACGGTTTACGGGAGTTTCGGCCGCATGGACAACCAGCGCACCTGGGAAGGAATGTTATGCACTCAGCTGACGCTTGGCGATATCTTACTCGGCGAATTGGCGTGGGCAGCCACCAAGGCCCTGATGGCGGGCACAGCAATCACTGTTGTTGCCACCACGCTCGGCTACACATCGTGGCCATCCATCCTCTGCTTGCTGCCAGTCATCGCTCTCAGTGGCCTCGCCTTCGCGAGTCTAGCGATGGTCGTCACGGCGCTTGCGCCCAGTTATGAATATTTCATATTTTATAATACGCTTGTTATAACACCCATGCTGTTCCTTTGCGGCGCGATGTTTCCGGTCAACCAATTGCCCGGCACTTTTCAGGACGTCGCCTCCTTGTTGCCGCTCGCACATGCAATTGACCTCATTCGTCCGGCGATGCTTGGCCGTCCGGCCGGCAGCATGGGCCTGCATATCGGCGCGCTTTGCATATACACGGTTTTGCCGTTCTTCCTATCGGTTGCTCTATTTCGTCGTCGGCTGATGCGTTGACGCTACTCACCATTCGTAAAATTGATTCTTTGGGCGATACCCATCCACGCGTCGGATAGGTCAATACATGCGTTTTAAGGGACTCGATCTAAATCTCCTGGTTGTGCTGGACGCTTTGATCAGGGAGCGTAAAGTCACCGCCGCGGCCCGCAGTATTAACCTGAGTCAGCCGGCCATGAGCGCCGCCGTCGGTCGGTTACGCGCCTATTTCAGCGATGAGCTATTTACGATGAACGGCCGCGAACTCATTTTGACACCACGCGCGGAGGGGCTCGCCACAGCAGTCCGGGACGCATTGCTGCACATCCAGCTGTCGATTATTTCCTGGGACGCCTTTAACCCGGCCCGATCGGATCGTCGCTTCCGCATCATCCTTTCCGATTACCTCACGCTCGTATTTTTTAAGAAGATCGTAAAGCGTGCTGCGCGGGAAGCTCCCGCCGTCCGCTTCGAATGTCTGCTTATTTCCGACGACCCCGAGGAGCTTCTCCGGCGCGGCGACGTTGATTTTCTGATTATGCCCGAAGTGTTCATGTCGAAACATCCTCGCGCAGCCCTGTTCGAAGATATGCTCGTATGCGTAGGCTGCGGCACGAACAAGCAGCTGTCAGAGCCACTTACATTCGACCGATACTTGTCGATGGGGCAGGTTGTGCTTAAATTCGGGGACACCCGGCAGCCCTCCATCGAGGAATGGTATTTGCTCGAGAACGGTTTCGAGAGACGTATCGAGGTCGTCGTACAGGGCTTTAGCATGATCCCGCCCCTTCTATCAGGCACCAACCGCATCGGGACAATGCCCTTACGGCTGGCGCAGCATTTCGCAAAATTAACACCCCTGCGGATTGTCGAACTTCCGCCGCCACTTCCTGCCGCATTCACGGAGGCCGTCCAATGGCCTGCGCTTCACAATAATGATCCGGCAAGCCTATGGATGCGGGAAATGATGTTGCAGGAGGCATCTCGTATGATTACCCCGCCTAAGAGCACCGGACGTCTCAGTTGTCGGCCGACGACCCCTCGGTTATGAGAGGAGGCATGGATGGCGATTGGGATTGGGCGATTCCTGCATTGTCGAGAACGATGCAGGGAGAGCAGATCCTTCAGCCTGAAGAGGTGGCAGCGATGCTGCCGCTGCATGAGCTTGGCTGGGGAACCGACGGGCGAACGAATTCGGGTGCGCTCGCAACACGGTGCCTCGGTATCTAAGCGAGGGCGGGACTGTTCCGTTTCGCAAGCCTGTGCGGCCGACCGCGTTTGACGGACTGGACGATTGGCTGCGGGAGCGCTTCTTCCCCCATGGCTCGGGCTGGATGACGATCTCGACCCGCTCCAGATGCGCCGGGAACGCCTTGCGCGGTCGCGCAGCACGTCGCGGCTCGCCTGTCGGTCTTGCGGCCTCGAGCTCGGACTCAATCGCGCCGAGCCCGGTCTGGATTTCGAAGGCGAAGGCCTGCTAGGCACGTTCGAGCTTCTCGGAGCTGCGACCGAAGCGGCGCGCTCCAGCTGCTTGACGATCCCATGAAGGTCGGCGATCCTCACCTGGGCACGCTCGTTGAGTGTCGCCATCCGGACGATCTCGGCCTTGAGTGTTTCGCTCCGGAGTTGTTGCAGTTCGGCCTTCTCCGCCGCCATGGCGACGAACATCGCCTTGAGCGTATCGATTTCGTGGGGACGGGCCGAAGCGCTTCTCATCATGACGCCGACAGAAGCTTATTGTGCACGGCCTGAAGCCCGCCTTTTGCGCCTGAGTCACTTCGCCACCGCCTTCCGGCCGGACGCCGTCGCCGTTCGGCTCGAACGCGTGTCCAGTCCATGCCTTCGACGAGCGCCATCAGTTTCGGCGCGGCAAGCCGATCACGCCGTTCTCCGCCAGCGGAACTTGTCCTCGTCCAGCGCTCACGGTGCGGGTATGCCGGCGTCGAGCAAACAGAGAGAAGTCTGGGGCCCAACCAGGACGGCCCCGTTACGAAGTTCGTCCTAGTCCCGGTTTGAGTGTCGAATCTTCATCGATTGCTTGGGCGACCAGCGTCCCCGCCGCCAGCGAGCCCGCAACTGCTCAGCAGAAGGGCGAAGTGAACGTGAATGCATCCATTTCGTAAATGTGTGTCTATCCAAGCAATCGATTTCTCTAATTATCCGATGAGCAATATGAACGCGTCAGGCAGGGTGCATCATTAGGAGTATTTTCGATGGCAAAGATTATCGAGGGTGGCCCGGGTGCCGAAACACTCATCGGCACCGAGCTTGACGATTGGATGGAGGGTTTCCAGGGCGGTGACTGGATTGACGGTCGTGGCGGCAACGACGAGATCTCGGGTGGCCCGGACAGTGACCGACTCATCGGCGGCAAGGGTAACGACCGCATCTTCGGCGGAGATGGCTGGGACGATCTCTCCGGCGACAACGGCCGCTTCAACCCGCGCGTCTCCGGTGAGGACAATGACAGGCTCAGCGGCGGTCCCGGCCAGGATGTCCTCTACGTGGGTGACGGCCAGGACACGCTGACCGGGGGCACCGACAGTGACACGTTCGTGTTCCAGTTCCACAATCCGGTGCCTGGGGTTGTCGGGTCGAAGTCGGACATTACCACTATCACCGATTTCAACCCGGCGGAGGACAAGTTCGCCTTCGATGCGGTGGGCCTCTACAATGACGGTTTTGGCGCGAACTTCGTCAACAACGCCAGCATACAGTCCGGCTACCCGGTGAGCAGCTTCTACAGTGGTGCGGCCTCAGGTGCGAACGGCGAACACGTCGTGGTAATCACTGGCGAATCTTTCAACTCTGCTTCTGAAGCCGCGAGTGCGATCTCCGGCGAGCACGCCGGCGACATCATTGTCTACCAAAGCAGCTACACCGACAGAGTCGCAACTCTGGCCTATGTCACCGCCGACAACAACGCGCATGAATTCGTCCACCTGGGCGGTGTGGTCACCGTGGCCGACCTAGGCCTGACCGCGTCGGACTTCACCTTCGTTTGATCCAGAAAACCCATACGGAACAGCGCCCCGCCCCCCGGGGGCGGGCGCTTCCGTTTCCGCTACTTGCGATGGGCCGGGGCGCCCGGGAGCAGTCGCAGCGTGTACAGCTTGACGAAGCCCTGCACGTCGCGCTGGTCGTACACCGAAATCTCCCTGAAGGCGTGGAGGCGGAAGCCTGTTCGGGCCCTTGCGGCCGGCCACGATGACGTTGCCCTTCCAAACCTTCAGCCGGACGGTGTTGTTGTTGACCCGCTCCATTAGATGCCAAACCAAACACATTCGGCGGGAGCACTGATCCTGAATCAGCGAGCGGATGCAGTCGGTTGCCGCTCGGGGAGCAATATAGGGAGCTGGGTCGCCAGATCCTCACGGAGACCTACGTGAGTAACCATTCCTTGAAGGATTCAGCTTTGAGACCTTTCCCTCTGACTTCCGCTATTTGGGGAATTCTGTTGATCAGCGGCGTGGTCAACGTGCTTGCGCTGATCTCGCCGCTGTTCATGCTTCAGGTCTACGACCGCGTTCTGGCAAGTGGCAGCGTATCGACGCTAGTGGGGCTCGTCGTGCTTGCTGCAGGGCTTTATGCGTTCCAATGCCTGCTCGACGTTTTGCGCGCCCGCGTGCTGCTGCGGATTGGCGAGCGTTTCGATGAACAGTTTTCCGGACGCGTTCACGATGCGATCGTTCGCCTTCCGCTTTTAACGCGCATGCCGGGCGACGGCTTGCAGCCGCTACGCGATCTCGACAATGTTCGCGGATTCTTAGGTGGAAACGGCCCGACAGCGTTCTTCGATCTGCCATGGATGCTGCTTTATCTTGGCATTTGCTTCCTCTTTCATTTCTGGATCGGCATGACGGCACTTATCGGGGCGATCGGTCTCACATCTCTGACACTCCTTACCAACACTCTCTCGCAAGGGCCGATACGCGATACCATTGACCACAACATGGTACGCAATGGTCTACTGGAAGCAGCGCGCCGCAATGCCGAGGTCGTGCAAGCTCTCGGTCTCGCAAAGCGGATCGCTGCCCGATGGCACAAGGCCAATGCCAAGTATCTGGCCGCCAACCGGAAAGTCGGGGACGTGGCAGGTGGGCTGGGTGGCATTTCAAAGTCGCTGCGCGTGCTGCTGCAATCGGCCATTCTTGCCGTCGGCGCGTACCTTGTCATCAGGCAGGAGACTACGGCCGGGGTCATGATTGCCAGTTCGATCACGATGGGGCGTGCGCTGGCTCCGGTCGATCTGGCCATTTCAAGCTGGAAACCCTTCCTCATGGCGCGCCAGGGTTGGGCGCGGCTGGAGGACCTCTTGGGAAAGGTTCCTGAAACCGCTCCTGTTATGCCAATGCCTGCACCTGAACGCGAACTCCGCCTCGAAGGCGTGACAATCGTTCCGCCCGGCGAAAGGAAGCCGACCGTGACCGGCCTTGCGTTTGCCGTTCAGGCGGGAAGCGCACTCGGGATCATCGGTGCATCGGGTTCGGGCAAGTCGACACTCTCGCGCGCCATCGTCGGCGCATGGGCGCCGGTCGCCGGAAAGGTTCGCATCGACAGCGCAAGCCTCGATCAATGGGACCGGGAAGCGCTAGGCCGTCATATCGGCTATTTGCCGCAAGGTGTTGAACTATTCGACGGCACCATTGCCGAAAACATCGCTCGTTTTGAAGATAATCCTGACCCTGAGGCTATTGTCACCGCGGCGAAAGCAGCGGGCACGCACGAACTGATCCTCCGATTTGAGCACGGCTACGAAACTCCGATTGGTGAGGCCGGATCGGCACTTTCCGCCGGGCAGCGCCAGCGTATCGGTCTTGCCCGTGCTCTTTATCGAGACCCTTTCCTTGTTGTGCTGGATGAACCCAATGCCAATCTCGATGCGGAAGGCGAGGCTGCGGTTGTCAAGGCGATCGCCTCCGTGCGCGAGCGCAAGGGCATTGCGGTTGTCGTTGCCCATCGGCCGAGCGCCATCCGCGCCGTGGATTTGGTGTTGGTGATGGAAGGTGGACGGCAGCGAGCATTCGGTGCGCGTGATGAGGCGCTTTCCAAAGTCCTTAAGGGGGCAGCGATGGCATCAGGCGCTGGGGTCAAGGCCATCGAGTCTACACAGGATAACGAGCGCGCTGACATGGAGGATCCCGGTGTCCGGCATTCATCAGAACAATGACGTTTCCAGGTCCATTCGCCGGCACCTGGTGGCGGGCCTGCTGGCGAGCGTGATCTTTGTGGGAGGAGCCGGAGCCTGGGCGGCCTTCACGAATCTCTCCGGCGCGGTTGTCGCGTCCGGACACTTTGTCGTCGATTCCTATGTGAAGAAGGTGCAGCACCCGACCGGCGGGGTGGTGGGAGAAATCCTGGTGAGCGAAGGTGATAAAGTAAAAGCCGGCGACATCCTCATGCGGCTCGACGCCACCCAGACGCGCGCCACTCTCGCTGTAGTCACCAAGCGGCTCGATGAGCTGGCCGCCAACCTGGCACGACTCGAAGCTGAGCGTGACGATCTGGCGGAGATCGCCTTCCCGGACTGGCTGCTCGCCCGCAGAGATGTTCCGGACGTAGCTTCGGCAGTACATGGCGAGACGCGGCTGTTCGAATTCCGCAGACAATCCCGCGACGGAAGGCAGGCGCAGCTAGCGGAACGCATCACTCAATATGAGCACGAGATCGAGGGGCTCAAGGCGCAGGCAATCGCTTGTGAGAAAAGCACCGAGATCCTCCAAAAGGAAATTGCTGCCCTGAGTGGGCTGCGCGACCAAGGCATTGTCTCGGACCAACGCTTGAACAGTCTGAAGACGCAGGTTGCCACTTTCGGCGGCGAACGCGGTGAGAAGATTGCACATCAGGCACAGACGGCAGCCCGCATAGCCGAAACGCGCCTGCAGATCCTGCAGATCGATCCGGATTTCAAGACGGAAGTCGGCCAGGAGCTCAGAGAGGTTCAGGCGCAGGTTGGGGAGTATGTTGAGCGCAAGGTGGCGGCTGAACAGGAACTGCGACGGATCGATATTGTCGCGCCGCAGTCAGGCGCCATTCAACAACTCGCAGTTCATACGGTCGGAGGAGTGATCACGCCCGCCGATCCGATTATGCTAATCGTGCCGGAAGGCGACGATCTTGCGCTTGAAGCACGAATCGCCCCGAAGGACATCGACCAAATCCAGCTTGGTCACAAGGCCGTGCTGCGGATGTCAGCCTTCAATCTGAGGACCACGCCGGTATTGAACGGATATGTCAGCCGGATCGCAGCCGATCTGGCGACGGACGAAAAAAACGGCGTTTCGTATTACCTGGTGCGTCTGTCGGTTCCGCATGCGGAACTGACGAAGCTCAAGGACCTGACGCTCGTGCCCGGCATGCCGGCCGAAGCGATGATCCAGACGGGCGAGCGTACGGCGCTTTCTTATTTTGTGAAGCCGCTGTCGGACCAAATCAGTCGCGCATTCCATGAGGAATGAAAGTAACCACAGAAACATTTTGTTGGTATTCTTGTTGGTTGTTACGCATGCATGAGAGTCATAACCGTCTGAAACCACAGCCATGATTCCGCCTCTGACTCAGATTCGTGGTTCCACGGTCATTTTGCCCTTCCAAGTCGCCGACCATTCAGTTCTTGGCCTCGAGCGCATTAAGATACCCATCATCGTACACAAAGGCTGGAAAAGAGTCCGGTGTCTTGAGCGATCCTGAGGTCTGGAGACCTAGGGTGAGCCTGCAAGCACAGGGCTAGGACATGATTGAGCGTCTGCAATATTCGGACAGGTACATAGGAAGACTGGCAGGCGTCAAAAACGCGCTTTCAACGCGCTAAACCGATGCTACGCACCCCGAGCGTCTTGCCGCCCTCGCTCCCGCCGGTAGGAATCAATCGCGAGCAGGCTGCGACGTTCATCGGCGTAAGCTCAACGACCTTTGATGAAATGGTCCAGGACGGCCGGATGCCCCAGCCACGAATGCCGAGCAAGGGGCGCATTGTTTGGGACGTCGAGGAACTTGTATTGGCCTTTCGAAAGCTCCCTCACCGCCAAATCGGAGGAGCACCAAAGCTTGACGAAGATTCGCCGCCACTAGACAATCCTTGGGATCGAAAACCACGAACATGACGGATGAGCCCGTGAAAATCGATCTTAAGGGCGTAGTGAAGGACACTGATCGCCACGGCAATGATCGGTACTATTTTCGCGCACCGGGTCGGAAGAAGGTCCGGCTCCGTGAACCGACCGGCAGCGACGAGTTCCTCGAGGAACTGCGGTGCGCGCGCGCCGAGGTCACTTATGTTCGGCCCGGCACTCTTCCCGAGATTTGCCGGCGCCTCCCCAAGCCTTCCGAGCCAGCGAAGAAAGGCACGTTGCTGTGGCTTTGCCAGGAGTATTACCGTCGGGGCGGCACGGAAATCACCCAAGACACTATGGCGCGCCGACGAGCAATTCTGGAGCGCGTATGCGAATTACCTCATCCCCTCGAAGGTGACCCGGATCCTCAGTATCCCACCAAGGGATCTCTGCCATTCGCCGGTATGAAACGGTCTCATGTTAAGGAGATCAGGGACACCAGGCTCGACGCCCTTGGCGCGGCAAACAATATCGTAAAAGCCATCAGCGCGATGTTTGAGTGGGCAAAGGACACAGAGATTCCGGGCGTCGACTCCAATCCCGCCCGCGGCATCAGACGGCTAAAGAGCGGCGACGGCTGGCACCCATGGGACGTGTCGGAGATCGTTCAATATGAGAAGCGGCATCCGCTGGGTACCGCAGCCAGACGTGCGCTCTCGATCTTCATGTTTACTGGCCTGCGGTTGTCCGACGTCGCGATCTTCGGTCGACAGCACATCACGCTCGTCTACAACGAGGAGACCGAGCAGTGGGAGAAGTGGATCAGAATTAAGCCTGGGAAGACCAGTCGTAACAAGGATGCGGTGTTGGTGGAGCTCCCGCTTCTGCCCGAACTAGAGGCGGAACTTGAGCACACGCCCTCCGACCAGATGACCTTCCTGGTCAATGAGTATGGTCGCCCGTTCTCGGAGAACGGTCTGGGCAACAAGATGCGCCAGTGGTGTGATCAAGCTGAGCTGCCGCACTGCAGTGCTCATGGAATTCGCAAGGCCGGCGCGACGATCGCCGCTGAGAACGGCGCGACGCACGAGCAGCTGAAGGCGATATATGGGTGGACTACGTACCAGCAGCCCGACCACTACATCAAGAAAGCGCGTCGCCGGAAGGTAGCGAGAGCGGCGAAATACCTGCTGGTTATCGATCGAAAAGAGAACAAAATTGTCCCACTTTCTGAGGGGGTTGAAAGAGGTGGGACAAAAATGGCCAAAAAATCCAATTAAATCAACGGCCACAAAAGCCAATGGTGGGCCCGGAGGGACTCGAACCCCCAACCAAGCGGTTATGAGCCGCCGGCTCTAACCATTGAGCTACAGGCCCCACGGCGCTGGATTAGTGTTTTTCCCTGAACCGCACAAGGCTTTCCGAGGGCTTTCCGAGCAGGCGTTCCAAGGAGCTGGCAGAGATCGCCCAAATCAGCCCATATTGATAACCTATTGCACGTCGCCCATTGGACACCGCCTACTCGGCTGTCTTGGGATCGCAGATCGAGGAGATTTTATGACCAGACGTATTTTGCCCCTGGCGATTGCCGCCGCAGTCGCATTTCCGGCGATCGCGGCCGCCGCCGATTCACCACCGCCGCCGCGTATCGTCGTCACCGGTGAAGGCGAGGCGGCGATAGCACCCGATCTGGCTCTGCTGACGCTCAGCGTCATGCGCGAAGCCAAGACGGCACGTGCAGCGCTCGATGCCAATAACGACGCCATGGCCGCGGTGATCGCTGCAATGAAATCATCCGGCATCAAGGAGCGCGACCTGCAGACCGCGGGCATCCAGATCAACCCGCGCTATAACTACACCAACAAGCCCGACGGCAGCCAGGAGGCCGAGCTTGTCGCCTATCAGGTGACCAACACGCTGTCGGTGCGCATCCGCGACATCGACAAGACCGGCGACATTCTCGACAAGGCGGTGTCGCTCGGCGTCAACCAGGGCGGCGGCATCTCCTTCTCCAATGACGATCCGGCGGCAGCCGTCACCGAGGCGCGCAAGAAGGCCGTCGCCAATGCCATGGCCAAGGCCAAGACGCTGGCCGAAGCGGCCGGCGTCGGCATCGGCCGGGTCCTGGAAATCACCGACCAGAATTTCGCACCACCGCCGATGCCGATCAACGCCAAGGCATTCGATGCCGCTGGCGCGTCGGTCCCGGTGCAAGCCGGCGAGAATTCCTATACCGCACAGGTGACGGTGACTTTCGAATTGAAATGATCATCGCTTGCACATGCAAAACCCCGGAGGATCGATCCTCCGGGGTTTTTGAGCCGCGCTTTCCGTCCTGGCGGAAAGGGCTCCGCTACTCGACCGGCTGCAAGTCAACCGGCCGCAGGCCCGAAGACCTTAGCGATAGATGATCGGACAGCCGCGCTCGTTGGCAAATACGATCACGACACGGTCGCCATACTGGCGGCCGGCGACCTTGACCGTGCGGCGGTTGATGTCGATGATGCGGGCGCGGTGCAGGCCCATGCGTTCGGCCTTGTCGATGGCACGCTCCGGCGAACAGGACCGGCGCCAGCCGCCATGACGGCGATGTTCGCGATAGTAACCATCATCTTCGTCGCCGGTATAGACGCCGACGCGCGGATCTTGGTTGTTGCCGAAGCCGAGATAGATGCTGTCAGCATGAGCGGGGATGGCAGCAAGCGTGCCAAGGCCGACAAGAGCCGAAAGAGCCGCCGTCTTGATGGTGTTGAACATTGTCTTCTCTCCTTGTTGAGGGTTTCCACCCGTTTCGTCGAACCGATGGGAGGAGAATGCACCCGCCTGTCTGAATTTTTTGCGAACCGGCCATTCATCTCCAGTTCATGAGGCAGAACCGGGATAGTCTCTCGCTTCTGAAGGCGGTGCTATGGACGGCGGTGCTACATAGGGTGGATAGCATGGTGGATGGACAACGTCCGTTTTGCCGTCGATTCCGGATTCTCGATTTTGCGATAAAATCCTAAGGCTCGTCCGCGAGAATATGGTCGAAATAGTCGTCCGGCTCGGCAAGGTCGGTCTCGCTGGCGCTGACTCGGCCGCGCATCGAGATGCCTGCCTCGTGCACGGTCTCGTCGCTTCCAGACACCAGCCTGTGCCACCAATAGAGATCGCGGCCCTCGGCGACCAGCCGGTAAGCGCAAGTCTTGGGCAGCCAGCTGATGGTGCGCACATTCTGCGGCGTCAGCCCGACACAATCCGGAACACGCGCCAGCCGGTTGGCATAGTCGGAACAGCGGCAGCTTCCAGCGTCGAACAGCCGGCAGCCGACGCTGGTCCAGTAGATTTCTCCGGTGTCCTCGTCTTCGAGTTTGGACAGGCAGCATTTGCCGCAGCCGTCGCAGAGTGATTCCCACTCGGCCGGGGTCATCGCCTCGAGCGTCTTGGTCTTCCAGAACGGCTTGTCCATTGTCGGCATGTGGCCCTCGGACGCCTCAAGGTCAAGCACGGCAACACTTGCGCCTCGTCCGAACGATACGCCAGGAACATACGAATGACACGAAGTCGCCTTCAAAACGCCGGTCAATCGCCCTGTACCACCGCTAAGACCTACAAACAGGAACCAAACATGGTTGCTGAAAGTTTGGGCACGGATGGGACGCCACAAGGAGTGTTTATGATGAAACGCCAACCACGGATTCTGGCAGGCACGGCGCTTGGCCTGTTGATGGCGTCCGCGCCGTTAGGCGCGTTCCCGCTGCAAGGCAATGCTGCATTCGGCCCCGCCCGGAACAGCGCAATGTTTATCCCGGCGCAGTCGAATTGTGCCGAGGGCGAATCGGCCGAAGCTTGCGCTCAAGGCGGAAAGTCGGAGCCGGAACAGAAGCCCGGCAAGAGGCGCGACCGGCAAAAACAATCCGAAGCGGCGCCCGCCGAACAATCGGGCGAGCCCGAGCAGAAGCCGCGCAGGAACAAGCGCGAGCAGCAAAAACAGAGTGAATCCGCGCCTGCTGAACAGCTCGCGCCTTCCGGCGAAGAGCAGCAAGGAAATCAACGAAGGAAGAAGAGGCAGCAGCAGATCGAAGCCGCTCCGGCTGACCAGCAGACCGCGCCTGCTAACGACGATCAGCAGCAACTCAAACCGCGCAGGAAGAAGCGCGACCAGCAGCAGATCGAAGCCGCTCCGGCTGACCAGCAGGCCGCGCCTGCTAACGACGATCAGCAGCAACTCAAACCGCGCAGGAAGAAGCGCGACCAGCAGCAGCAGGAGGCCGCGCCTGCCGAACAGCCGGCCGAGCAAGCTGCACCCGCGAACGACGATCAGCAGCAGCTCAAGCCGAGGAGAAAGAAGCGCGACCAGCAACAGCAGGAGGCCGCGCCTGCCGAACAGCCGGCCGAGCAGGCTGCACCCGCGAACGACAACAACGAGCAAGTCAATCCGCGCAAGAGGAAGAACAAGCAAGACCAGCAGATCGAGGCGGCACCGGCCGAACAGGCGCCGCGCAAGAAGGAACGCCCCGCCGGTGAGCCTCTCCCACAGGCCGAGCCACTTCCAACCGAGAAGCAAGCGGCTCCTGCTCAAGGCGAACAGCCCGAGAACCAGGCGAAAAAGCGTGGCAAGAAGCCCGTTGTGGAAGAGCCGGTGACCGGCGAACAGCAGCCCGCAACCGGTGAGCAGCCCACGACGACGGGCGAACAGGCAGCACCCGCCGAGGGTGGGCTCCCTGCTCAGGGCGAAGCCGCCGCCAACCCGAACGAGGCGCCCATACTGGACAGCCAGAAGGATGTCTTGCGCAAGCGCAAGGGCGGCAAGGAGCGCGGCCAAAATGCCGGTAAGCAGCAGGGCAACCAGCCAGCCCAGCAGGGCGAGAACCAGGTGGAAGCCCCGAAGCCTGCTCCGATCGAGGAGGGACCGCCACCTACCGACGACAAGGCAGCCCAGCAGGAGATCAAGCCTGAAAAGATCGTTCCGGTGACCGAGGAAAAAGGCAAGCGCGTCGAGCGTGCGCCCGACATCGAGGATGTTCGCCGCCGTCCGCGCCCGCAGGGCGCCAACGTCGTCAGGGAATTCGGCGACCGCGTCATCCTGCAGTTCAACAACCAGACCTTCGTGGAAAGCAGCGATGCCCCGCGCATGCACCGCGGCGCCAGGAATGTCTATTATGAGGACCTGTCGGGCGATCGCACCCGGGAAATCGTCGAGCGTGACAATGGTGTCCGGATCGTCACTATCCGCAACCGCTACGGCGACGTCATCCAGCGTTCACGCATCGCGCCTGACGGGCGCGAATATGTGCTGAGCTATGTCGACGAGCGCTACTATGACGATGATGCAGACTGGCGCGACCCGGGCGACGACCTGCCGCCGATGCGCCTTACCATTCCGCAAGAGGAGTACATTTTGGATTCCGAAGAGGTCGAGGATCCGGACGACTATTACACCTTCCTCGAACGGCCGCCGGTGGAGAGGGTCCAGCGCCTCTATTCGGTCGACGAGGTCAAGCGCTCGGCCCGAGTGCGTGACATCGCCCGCCGGATCGACCTCGATACGCTCAACTTCGAGTTCGGTTCGGCTTCGATTTCCGACACCGAGGTCCAGAAGCTGGAGGGTGTTGCCAACGCCATGGAGAAGCTGCTGAAGAAAAACCCGGCCGAGACCTTCCTGATCGAAGGCCATACCGATGCAGTCGGCACGCCGGAGGCGAACCTCGCTCTGTCCGACCGCCGCGCCGAGGCGGTCGCCGAAGCTCTGACCAATGCCTTTGGCATCCCGCCGGAGAACCTGACGACGCAGGGTTATGGCGAGGAGTATCTCAAGGTCAACACGTCGGGACCCAATCGCGAGAACCGGCGCGTCGCCATCCGCCGGATTACCCCCCTGGTGGCGCCGGTGGCCAGCGCCCAATAAACCGCAATGTGAACCGCGCGATTCGATCAACCATTGAGTCGCGCGGTCATCAATCTTGAAACGCGCGGCTACCAATCCCAAATTCTGGACATGGCTTCCCTGCCCTGTCCCGACTCCAGCGGGACACGCGAGCCCCGCCGGTCCCCTCCCGGCGGGGTTTCGTTTTTTTAGGACCTTGCAAACCGCCGCAGCCTGCCCGAAATACGGCGCTCCGCAAAGAAGCCCGGAACCGTCACATGAAGCGCATCGAACTTGCCATCGAATCGATCATTCTCGCCTCGCGCTGGCTGCTGGTCGCCTTCTATCTCGGACTGGGCGCGGCACTTGCCATCTATGCCGTGTCCTTCGGCAAGAAGCTGTTCGAGTTCGTTCCTGTCGCCTTCACGCTCGATGACACCGACACCATCCTGAAAATGCTCGGCCTCATCGATGCCGCGCTGGTCGCCTCACTGGTGGTGATGGTGATCATCTCGGGCTACGAAAACTTCGTCAGCCGCTTCGATGAAAATGACGGCAAGGTGCATTGGCTGGGCACGATCGATGTCGGCTCGCTGAAGGTCAAGGTCGCCTCGACAATCGTAGCGATCTCCTCGATCCACCTCTTGCAGGTGTTCCTGAACTCGGTCTCCTACACGACCGACCAGCTGATGTGGCTGACCATCATTCATCTGGCCTTCGTCGCCTCGGCATTCATGCTTGCTTATATCGACCGGCTGATGGGCCTGGGCAAAGCCAAGAAAGCCGGGGAGTGAGCATGCGTCTGTGCCGGTCTTTTGAGGATACTTCTGTAGGTAGATACTTCCGTCAGTAGATAGCTTTGATTTTGGTATCAGTCCGCCCGAACACCTCGTCCGGCACAAAAAAGTCGCCGGCGAGCGGGCCTGTCGCGCCCGGCGCATAGGTCGAGAAATCGCTGACGCCCTCGGCACGCAGCACTTCTTCGTCGATGTAGAAATTGCCGGTCGCCTCGCGCGACGGCCTGACCAGGATGGCGTATGCCGCATCGGCCATGATGTCGGGCGAACGGCTCATCGCTGCCACCGTCGCTCCGCCCAAGAGGTTGCGCACCGCCGCCGTGTCGATGGTAGAGATCGGCCATAGCGAATTGACCGCGATGCCATCCCTGGCGAACTCGGCGCTCATGCCCAGCGTGCACATCGACATGCCGAACTTCGCCATCGTGTAGGCGACATGGTTCTTGAACCATTTGGCCTTCATGTCGAGCGGCGGTGCCAGATTCAAAATGTGAGGATTTTCCGCCAACCTTAAGTATGGAATGCACATTTTGGAGACGAGAAAAGTGCCGCGCGTATTGATCTGGTGCATCAGGTCGTAGCGTTTCATGTCGGTCTCCAGCGTGCCGGTGAGTTGGATGGCGCTGGCATTGTTGATACAAATATCGATGCCGCCGAACCTCTCCACGGTCTTGGCGACGGCTTCGGCGACCTGCGCTTCATCACGGATGTCGCACGGCGCTGGCAGCCCCTTGCCGCCGGCCTGCTCGATCTCTTGCGCCGCCGTGTAGATCGTCCCCGGCAGCTTCGGATGCGGCTCGGCGGTCTTGGCCGCGATCGTCACGTTGGCGCCGTCGCGCGCCGCGCGCAACGCAATCGCCAGTCCGATGCCGCGCGACCCGCCGGAGATGAATAGCGTCTTTCCCTTGAGCGACATCGTTGCGTCTCCTTGTGCTACGCTCTTTTCCGCTATCTTTTCTCTTTGCGATCCTTGCCCGCACCAACGACGGATACAAGGGCCTGCGGCCGTAACGGTGTGACGCCACGGAGGGTTGTGGATTTCGTGAGACGCGTTGAATCGCCGAGCAAAATTGTTATATTCTACCTAAACAGGAAGAATATATAAGTGGCTTTGTCTATCAAGAATACCAAGGTCGAGCAATTGGCGCGTGAGCTCGCCCGCCGCCGCCGGGTATCGGTGACGGAGGCCATCCGTCAAAGCCTTGAGCGGGAAGTTGCGCGCGAACGGCTTGTGCCCCGCGAGGAGACCGGTGATCTCTTTCAACGTCTGATGGCCATTGCCGAACGGGCCGCACGAATACCGGAGCGCGAAGACGCGATGAGCGAAGATGAAATTCTCGGTTACGATGAGCTGGGCATCCCGACGCGATGATCATCGATTCCTCGGCGCTGGTCGCCATCTTGCGCGCGGAACCGGGCTACGATCGATTCGTTTTGGCAATCGCCCAGGCTGAAAGACGTTTGCTTGCGGCACCGACATTGCTCGAAACGACAATGGTGCTTGTCGGTCGCTGGCAGGATCAGATTATCGATCGTTTCGAAGCCTTTTTGCGCACTGCCTCGATCGAAACGATACCCTTCACGGCCGACCACGCCGCTGTCGCCCGTCAGGCTTTCCTGCGCTACGGCAAAGGCCGGCATCCTGCCGCTCTGAACTTCGGCGACTGCATTGCTTATGCTACGGCCCGTCTCGAAGCCATGCCATTGCTGTTCAAGGGTGACGACTTCCGGCTGACCGACATCGAACCGGCCCTTTGATCCACGTTAGACCAGCACCAAGCCTTGCCGCATGGCGATGGCGATCGCATCGGTGCGGTTGACGGCACCGAGCTTGGTCAAGATAGCCGCGACGTGGAACTTCGCCGTGTGCACGGAGATGTCCAGTCGTCGCGCGATAACCTTGTTGGGCGCGCCTTCGGCCAGCAGCGCCAGCACCTCGCTTTCGCGCGGCGAAAGCGTCGGCCGGACGATATGCTCGTCAGTTGGTTCTTCCTCGAACCGGCCGCTGTCGTGGAAGGTCAAATCGTGATGCAGATCGGATAGAGCATGGCTGTCGCGCGAAATCCGGTAGCCCGCCGCCGCCAGCCGCGCGGCGGCGGCGATCAGCAACTCGTCCGCTTGCACCGGCAGCACGGCAAACACTGTATCGGCCGGCCGTTCACGGGCCGCTCGCGATAATAGCAGCACGCGAGGCATAGCCGCGTCGAAGAGACCGCCTTGTACTCCATGGTCATCGACGATGGCGACATCCGCCGCCCCGTGCCCGTCGACATCGCCCGCCAGAACCGGCCGCAGATCATCGGTCGCGGCGAGAGCCGCGGACAGACTTCGTGCGCGCTCGGCGTCAGCGAGCGCGATCAGCACCGTCAGCCGTCTGCCAGCGACCTCACCGCTTACCATCTATCCCTCAGCTCAGTGGTTTTTCACCGATGGTCAGGGAAACCTCACGATTCTCGCCGCCGCGCACCACGCCGAGTGTCACCAGGGCACCGGCACTGTCTGGCCCGAGCTTGCGGATCAGCTCGCGCGGGCCATGCACCGCCTCTGCGTTCCACGACACGATGATGTCGCCGAGGCTGAGACCGGCTGCTTTCGCCGGGCCGTTATCGTCCAGGCTCATCACCATGGCGCCCTGTGTATCACCATTGCGGACCGGATGCAGGCCGGCGCCAAGATAGCCGCGCGCCACATGACCCTTCTCGCGCAGTGTCGTGACTGCCCGTTCGATCGTTTCGTAAGGCATGACCAGTGCCCGCCGGCGTGGCCCGAACAGCAGCATGCCGATCAGTCCGCCCTTGGCGTCGAGCACAGGGCCGCCCTCGAAACGGCCGCCGGCATTGACGGCAAGGTTGATGCGCCGGTCGATCGTGCCGCCCCGCATCGAGCGCCAGGCCGGACCGACCTCGCCGACCGTGCCGCAGGTGGCGAGTGACGTACCGTCACTATTGCCCGCGATGATTGCCAGATTGCCCGGCCGCACCGCCTCCGCCTTTACCAATGACGGGGCGCTCGGCGCGCCGGCCGGTTTCAAAACGGCCGTGCCGGTGGACGGGTCGCGGCCGACCAGTTCGGCCTTGACGGCTTGGCCCGAAGAAAACGTCAGCTCGATCTCCTCGCCGGCCTCGACCGCCTCCTCGGCAGTGACGAAATAGCCGTCCCGCCAGTGGAAAGCAGTTGACGTCCGCTGGTGCGTCGCGAAGCTGGCCGTCGCTGGTGCCGCAGCTGCCGCGATGTCGGCAATGGCGTCGGATAACATGCTCAGATTGAAATCGCTCATGATTTGTCTCCTGGGTTCTTCGTGACCCAGATATCGCCCGGCGGGGGTTGGCGGATACTCGCCTGACGGCTAGTTGAGCATTTGACTGGCCATCTGGTCAGGTCGCGGCCGGTCCGGCTGCTCCGCACATATAGGCATTGTTCATCTTGTTCCAAACGGAGTCCTCAGGTGGCCCTGCCCGCTCAGCAATTGCAATATGACGATGCCCTTCTCGATGCCTATTCGGCGACGGTCGCCGATGCCGTCGACCGCATCGGGCCCGCCGTCTGCCGCATCGAGCGCATCGGTGGCCCGGGCGGCCATGGTTCCGGCTTCGTCATCGCGCCGGACGGGCTGGTCGTCACCAACTTCCACGTCGTCGGCGATGCGCGCAGCGTGCGCGTATCAATGCCGGACGGCGCTTCCAGGGAAGGCCGCGTGCTCGGCCGCGACCCCGACACCGACATTGCGCTGGTGCGCGCCGACGGTGACTTTGCCGACGTTGCGCCGCTCGGCGATTCCAAGCGTTTGAGGCGCGGCCAGATTGCAATTGCCATCGGCAACCCGCTCGGCTTCGAATGGACCGTCACCACTGGCGTCGTCTCGGCACTCGGCCGCTCGATGCGTGCCTCCACCGGCCGGCTGATCGACGACGTCATCCAGACCGACGCCGCGCTCAACCCCGGCAATTCCGGCGGACCACTGGTGTCCTCGGCCGGCGAGGTGATAGGCGTTAACACCGCGATGATCCATGGTGCGCAAGGCATCGCCTTCGCGGTTGCCTCCAACACGGCCAATTTCGTCATCTCGGAAATCATCCGCTTCGGCCGCGTGCGCCGTGCCTTCATCGGCGTTTCAGCCGACACCACCAACCTGCCGCGCCGCGCAGCCCTTTTGTCGCAAGTATCGAGCCGCACGGCGGTGCGCCTGCGCACCGTCGAAAAGAACAGCCCGTCGGACAAGGCCGGCCTCAGGGAAGGCGACATCATTGCCGCCATCGACGGCCGCCCGGTCACCGGTGTCGACGATCTGGTGCGCATGCTCGACGCCGAGCGCATCGGCCACGAGACGCTGTGCACGGTGGTGCGCCGCTCCGGCATTACTCAGGTCACGGTGATGCCAGTGGCGCGAAGCTGAGTGCTCGACCTTGATCCCGAACCGAAGGTCAGCGCAGCAAAAAGTGGGAACCGGTTTTTCGGACAACATCATGGTCAAACAAGATAGAGCCCATCCCGAACCTATCGGAATGGGCAGGCTCTATCGCGGCGCATAGATCCGGCCAAGCAGCGAAACCAGCAGCGCGGCCAGTTCGCCGGTCGGATCGAGATCCGGATCGAAAATGGTCATATCCATTCCGGTGCAGCGCGTATCCGCCACCAGCGCCGTGAGAATGTCGACGAGATCGTCAGGATCGATGCCGGGGCTGCCCGGTGAATCCACTGCCGGCATGACTGTCTGATCGAGCGCATCGACGTCAAAATGCACCCAGTGGGGCCAGCCGGTTCGCGCCAACGTGCTCCAGGTCTTGTCCAGGACCTTCGCCGCGCCAAGCTCGCGCACGGCAAAGACGTCGATCAACGTCATCGCGGTCGAATGGATGTCCGGCCAGCCGAAGTTGGCGTTGCGGTTCTCGCGTTCGCCGATCTGTATCACCTGTTCGTCCGCGACAAGCGGTCTTTCGATGCCGGGCCAGTCGGTCAGCAACGGCTCACCACGTCCGGTTGCGAGCGCAAGGTCCATGCCGGCGGCCGAGCCGAGTGAGGCGTTGACGTCGTAATTGCCCGGATGGCGGAAATCGCTGTGGCCATCGACATGGACCAGCGCAACCGGACCAGATCGCCGTGCTGCGGCCAGCGCGCCAAGCAGGACAGCGCAGTCGCCGCCCACGGCCAGCGGAAACTCGCCTCGTCCCAGCGCGCCGGCAACGATTTCGGCGAGTGCGAGATTGAAGCTGCGTATGGCGTTGCCGTTGCGCAGCCGGGTGCCCGGCTGTGGCTCGGTGCTATAGGCGGGCCGATCAAGATCAACCACTTTGGCGGGCGAAAGCATCTCGACCAAGCCGGCTTCGGTAAGCGCCTGCGGCGCGCGCCAGGTCCCCGGAATATGCCCCGGCCGGAGCGGGCGGAGGCCAAGGTTGGAGGGTGCGCGGACAAGGCAGATTTCACGCATGGAGAAGGCCCAGGGTTGATTAACCCCTAAGCATAAACCGCAAAGGCGTGACCGGCCACGCGGCTAAAGCCCTCACGTCGCGTCTGCCGACAGTTCCTGCCAGCGGCCGCTGTCTCGCTCAGCCCGCCGCGCCATCGGCGTATTGCGCTAGGAATTCCGGGCTCGGCGGGATCGGCCTGATGACGTCGATCAGCACGCCGTTGGGATCTTTGGTGATAAAGTGGCGCTGGCCGAAGGGTTCGTCGCACAGCGTTCGCAGGATCGGTAGCCCGGCGGCGGTGATCCGCTCATAGACGGCATCCGCATCCCTGACCTCGAAATTGATCAGCAGGCCGGAGGTGCGGCCCCGCCCCTCCTTCGGGATCGTCTCATGATCGCCCTGGACGATGCCGAGGTTGACGCGACGATCTTCGGCTGAGCGCAGATGGACGTACCAGTCGGCCTCGAACAGCGGCTTGAAGCCGAAATGCGCGATATAAAAGGCTGCAGTGCCGGCAACATCGCCCGTCATCAGCACCGGATAATAGCTCGTCGTCCTCATCTTTCCTTCTCCCGGCGAATAACATACAGTCTGCATCTAAATTGAACTAACATACAGGCTGCATGTATGCAACAACGATCCGCTCGCCGCTCCAACCGCGATCGCACGGAGGCGACACGCGCCGAGCTCATCGCCGCGGCGCGAAAACTGTTCACCGAAAAATCCTATGCCGAGACCAGCACACCCGAGATCGTCGCCGCTGCTGGCGTAACGCGCGGCGCGCTCTATCATCACTTTGCCGACAAGCAGGCGCTGTTTGCCGCTGTGGTCGAAAAAGAGGCGCAAGCCATCGCGGAAGAGATCGAACGCGCGTCGCCGCCTTCGCTATTTGCCCACGATGCGCTGATTGCCGGCTCGGATGCCTATCTGGCTGCCATGCGTGCCCCCGGCCGAACTCGACTCTTGCTGCTTGATGGCCCGGCCGTGCTCGGCCGCGCCGCCATGGATGCGATCGACAATCGCCATGGCAACCGTTCGCTGCGCGACAGCCTTGTTGCCACGATGCGGTCGCACTCCATGAAGAGATTGCCTGTGGAAGCACTGACCGCTTTGCTCGCCGCTGCCTTCGACCGCGCAGCGCTCGCCATTGAAGCTGGAGCCTCGATCGAGGATTACCGCGCCGTTCTCATGGCGCTGATCGACGGCCTGTCTCCGGCTCCTTCGCACGCATCTCACCCGGCTCGAACTCGTTGAAACAGCCGAGCTGGCGCTTGAACTGGTCGATCAGCCAGGCGGCCGCCGGTTTCGGGCTGCGATCGGCGCGATGCATGGCATAGAGCGGCGAACGGACTTCGCTGTAAGGCTCGAGATCGAGTTCGACGAGCCGGCCGTTCGCCAGATCATCGGCAATCAGCCATCGCGGCAGCCCGCCCCAGCCCAGCCCCTCGCGCATCAGCACGTGCTTGGTGCGCACATCCGTCAGCCGCCAGGTGCGGTAGGCGAAGACACCATAGTCACGCCCGCGCGTACGCTCGGATTGGTCCGAGACGACCAGCTGGATGTGTTCGCGGACATCCTCTAGCGCCACTGGTCTCGGCAGCAGCGCCAGCGGGTGTTCAGGCGCTGCAGCTGGCACCAGGGAGATGAAGCCGATGCGAAGCAGATTCACGTCCGTCTCACCCAGAAGCCCCCCGATGCCGAGATCGGCCTGTCCGCCGACAACATGATCGAGGATCAGGCCAAGCGAGCCGATATGCAGACGCAGCGTCACTGCCGGGAACTGCGCCTCGAATGCCTTTAGCACCCGAACCAGCACCGGCGACGGCAGTGTCACGTCGACCGACAGCGTAACTTCCGCCTCCAATCCCTGCCGGTATCCGTCGACACGCGAGCGGATGCGTTGCAGCACGCCGACCATGCGTCGCGCATCTTCCAGCGTCGCCTTGCCGACATCGGTCAGTTGCGGTTCACGCGCGCCCTCGCGCTCGAACAGTTTCAGCCCGAGCTGCGCTTCGAGGTTGGCGATAGCGTAGCTGATCACCGATTGCGCGCGATTCAATTTGCGCCCGGCGGCCGAGAAGCTGCCGGTCTCGGCCACCGCAACTAGGATCTGCAGTTGGTCAAGCGTCGGGTTCGGTTGCATCGTTCAATCCACAATTTAGATGGATCATATACAAAATATACCAGTTTTTCAAATGGGTCTGCGCACACATATTTGCCGGGAGATTTTAAGTCCAACCCTGGAGACCCATCATGTCGATCCTTCTTGTCACATCCAGCCCACGCGGCGCCGCCTCGCACTCGACCCGCATCGCCACCGAACTCGCCGAGAAGCTGCTTGCCGCCAATCCCTCGGCCAGGCTTGTCGCCCGCGACCTCGTAGCCAACCCGCTGCCGCATATCGACCCCGACTATTCGACCGGCATATATATGCCGGTCGAAGCGCGCAGCCAGCGCCAGGCTGAGGCCGTCGGCGTTTCCGACACGGTACTGGACGAGCTGTTTGCGGCCGACACCGTCATTCTCGCCACCGGCTTCATCAACTTCAACATCTCCTCGACGCTGAAGTCCTGGGTCGATCACATTGCCCGTTCCGGCAAGAGCTTTGCCTATGGCGAGAACGGCCCCAAGGGCCTCGTCACCGGCAAGAAGGTCTATATCGTGCTGGCTTCGGGCGGCATCTATTCCGAAGGTGCGGCCGTGCAGTTCGATCACGCCATTCCCTACCTGCGCAGCGTACTCGGCTTTCTCGGCATGAACGATGTCGAGGTCATCCGCATCGAAGGAGTCGGGATGGGCGCCGATGCGGTGGCAGCAGCGCTGGCCAAGGCCTCGACGAAGGTCGACGCCATTGTGGCTGCGACCGGAAATGCCGAGCGCGTCGCCACCGCGGCGTAAAGCGTCAGCATAGTCTGAATTGTACAAGGGCAGGCGCCCGGCGCCTGCCCTTGTTGTCGTTGGCGACAACCTATTGTGGTGGGCCACACAACTGCCATTGGTTATTCGTCAGCCGTGGCAAGAAGGGGCTCATCCAGCCGGCGCTGAAGGTCCGCGGCCCGGAATATTTTGCGCATCATCTATGGTCCCGAATATGACGCGCCCAACAATCTCGTGCGCCTCCGAGAACGCGGCCTGGCCGGCAAGCGCAGCCTTGGCGCTCAGAGAGTTCGCGCTTGGCCACGAAGCGCTAACGCGATTTGTCGCCAAGCAGCCGCTACGCCGGGTTCACGAGTGTGTCTTCGCCGTGCTGGCGTTGGAAAGCGGGCCAATCGACCCAAGGCTGTCGTAGCCGATCTACCCGAAGATCTTTTCGCCTTGCTCGTCGACCAGTTGGATGCCCTTTTTGATCGAGATGTCGACAGCGTCGTCAAGCCCGGCAAAGCGGTCGGCGCGGATGAATTTGTGCTCCTTCATCACGCCGTCGATCTCCTTCGAAACCACGCCGCAGGTCTGGTACTGGCCCTCCGCCTTGTAGGGCGTGGCGCTGATTAAAAATCCCTTGTGCTCGATCTGCTTTGCCGGCGCCGCTGTCTTTGGCTCGGCGGCTTCGTTGCCTCCGCCGAAAAGACGCTTCAGAAAAGACATGGGGGTATCCTCCAACGGCAATCATCCTGCACCACATAGCGCGGTGCAGGATGATTTTCAGTACCGGTCCTTGGCCGAGCGGGCAAGGGCCGCAACTGGCTTGGCACTCAGAGGTCAGTCGCGCGACAACGCTTCCAAGGCCTCTGCGGCAGCTTCCAATATGCTGATTGCCTCGGCCTGCTTTGCTTCAGGCGCATCGACGATTTCGCCGAGCGCGGCGCGCAGCCGGTGGCGCACGGCGCGAAACTCGTCGCGCTTTTCCGAGCGGCCGCGGCCGCGCCGGCCACCGTCGCCGTCATCGTTCCAGCCGAACCAGTCGCGCGCCTTTGCCATCTTGCGGCCGAAGCGCTCGAGATGTTCGAGCACGTGGTCGATCATCTCGCGATTTTCGTTGAGGTGCGCCTGCCCAGCCTCGGTGATTGAAAACACCTTCTTGTTGCCGTCCGCCGCAGAAACGGCGTAGCCGGCCTCTTCCAGGAAGGTCAGCGTCGGGTAGACCACGCCGGGGCTCGGGCTGTAGAAGCCGCTGGTGCGCTCCTCCAGCGCCTTGATGATGTCGTAGCCGTGCCGCGGCGCCTCGGCCAGAAGCGACAGCGTGATCAGCTTGAGGTCGCCGTCGGCCAGCATGCGCCCGGCGCGGAACATGTCGCCCGGCCCGCCGCGTCCGCCTCTCATGCCATGCCCAAACGGGCCGAAGCCGCCGCCGCGTCCGCCGAACTTGCCGGCCATATGCATGAAAACGCGCTCGGCGTGTTCGCCAAAACGATGACGCCCGAAATGATTGTCTTTGTGCATTGTTTGCTCCTTAAGTTATGTCTTAAGATATATCTCAACTACGTATTCACAGCGGCGGAGTCAAGATATATCTTACGATGTATCTGAAGATAGCGCCAGCAGGATTGGTTTTCGCCGGCAAGGGCGGTCAGGAAGCGCGCGAGGGGCCGAAGGCCACTCCCCAGGCGTCTAACGTGAAGCAACGCATCCACCCCCGTTCCAGTTACGCCGAAGACCGGCGAATGGATGCAAGGCGACGAACCGGATGCTTCGGCGAAATCCCAGACGAATGTGAAAACCTCGCGCAGAAAGCTGCCTCCGACGCTGCTGCTGGTGCTGCCTGCGGTGCGCCGCATCGTTGGCTGGCTTCGCGACCCCGCGGCTTGATAGCGGGGCATGCGAAACGCTCGGTGCGGGAGGAATGGATACCTGTTACCAGCGGCCTTTGCGCCGGTTCCAGGCATAGAGCAGATCGGCGAAACGATCATAGGCATAGCGCGTCAACGGCAGTGCGGCGGGATTGCCGAACAGCGTCGCCAACCAGCCCTCGCCCGGCGTTATCAGCCACACCGCAACTGCAACATCGGCGCCGACCAGCAATTTGCCACCGGCGTCGGTCGCATGCAGCCGACGCCGGATATCCTCCAGCCTGATGCCGTAGCGGGCCAACGCCGTCGGTTCGGCATTGATGTCGCGAAATTCGATCCGCCCGGCCTTGACCGCCTCGACCAGCCGCCGCTTCTGCCGGCTGATGCCGGCATCACAGACCGGACAGCGCGTATTATACCAGACGGTCAGCAGAGGCTTGCTCATGTTTCGAGACGGCACCAGAGGGACGCGCACCGACTATCCGGCAAACGCCATTGCGCCGCAACGCAACACGACAGCCGCGGAATGGCCGGCTAGGCCTGGAGCGCAACTTACCCGAGCGAGGTGATGATCTCGCGATAGGCATCCTCCGGGAAAGCCTTGAGTATCCGCGTCCTGACGTTTCCGGCCGTCGCCAGCATCAGCGAGAAACGAGCCAGGACGGCATCGTCGGGCGCTTCGAGCACGGCCACCATGTCGCAATCCCCCATGGTAAGATAAAATGCCTTGAAGGACCCGCCCATGTCTCCCAGCAGCTTCTTGGCGGCATCGAGCCGCTTCGGCGATTCGCGCACGTTTTTGGCGCCTTGCTCCGTCCAGTTGATCAGCACGATGTAAGTTGTCATGGCACACCTCCCTCCGGTGCCACGGAGCACGGCGTCCAACCGCCGGGGCGGGCATCCGGGTTTGTCGCCCAGAGAATGCGTCCGTCGCGGAATTATCCTCTCGTAGGGCACGACCCGCAAGAGCGGCGCGTTCAAACGTGATCGCATGTGCCCAAACGGAAAAGGGCGCCACCGGCGCCCTTGAAACTGCTTATCCGTCACCCGGCCTCAGCTGTCGAGGAAGCTCCGCAGCTTGCGCGACCGGCTCGGGTGTTTGAGCTTGCGCAGCGCCTTGGCTTCGATCTGGCGGATGCGCTCGCGGGTGACCGAGAATTGCTGGCCGACCTCTTCAAGCGTGTGGTCGGTGTTCATGCCGATGCCGAAGCGCATTCTGAGCACGCGCTCTTCGCGCGGCGTCAGCGAGGCCAATACACGCGTCGTCGTCTCGCGCAAATTGGCCTGGATCGCCGCGTCAATCGGCAGGATCGCCATCTTGTCCTCGATGAAGTCGCCCAGATGCGAATCCTCCTCGTCGCCGACCGGCGTTTCGAGCGAGATCGGCTCCTTGGCGATCTTCAGCACCTTGCGCACTTTTTCCAGCGGCATGGCGAGCTTTTCCGCCAGCTCTTCCGGCGTCGGCTCACGGCCGATCTCATGCAGCATCTGGCGCGAGGTGCGCACGATTTTGTTGATCGTTTCGATCATGTGCACCGGAATGCGGATGGTGCGCGCCTGGTCGGCGATAGAACGGGTGATCGCCTGCCGGATCC
Organism: Mesorhizobium sp. M1142; assembly: GCF_040318565.1. Taxonomy (NCBI): domain Bacteria; kingdom Pseudomonadati; phylum Pseudomonadota; class Alphaproteobacteria; order Hyphomicrobiales; family Phyllobacteriaceae; genus Mesorhizobium; species Mesorhizobium sp. M1142. Next base: position 153,255 of record NZ_JAMYMK010000008.1, on the reverse strand, counting down.
ACCACGTCGCGTAGGTCGAGAACTTGTAGCCGCGGCGGTATTCGAATTTGTCGACCGCCTTCATCAGGCCGATATTGCCCTCCTGGATCAGATCGAGGAACTGCAGGCCGCGATTGGTGTATTTCTTGGCGATGGAAATGACGAGGCGCAGATTGGCCTCGACCATTTCCTTCTTGGCGATCGCGGCTTCGCGCTCGCCCTTCTGCACCTGGTTGACGATCTTGCGGAATTCCTGGATCGAAATCGCCGTCTCGGTGGCGAGGTTCTGGATCTCGGCGCGCAGGTCGCGGATGGCGTCCTTCTCGTTCTTGGTGAATTCCTTCCAGCCGCGTGAAGTCAAATTGCCGATCGAGCGAGTCCAGTTGGGATCGAGCTCCGAGCCCTGATATTCTTTGAGGAATTCCTCGCGGCGCACACCATAGCTTTCGGCCAGCCTGAGCAGCTTGCCTTCGTTCTGCACTAGGCGCTTGTTGATGTCGTAGAGCTGCTCGACCAGCGCCTCGATGCGCGCCGTGTTCAAGGACAGCGACTTCACCGCCTTGATCAGTTGGTCCTTCAATTCCTTCAGCCGGCGGTCCTGACTGGGCGACAGCGTGCCGGCGGCAGCCAGCCGGTTCTCGACCTGCTGGTCCTGCAGCTTGCGCAGTTTCTTGTAGGTGTCGGCAATGACGTCGAGCGTCTCCATCACCTGCGGGCGCAGTTCGGCTTCCATCGCCGCAAGCGACAGGCTCGCCTCGTCATCGTCTTCCTCGTCATCGTCCACCAGGCCACGGGTGTCGCCGCCGACGTTGGTGATGTCGTCCTCGTCCTCGCGCGAACGGCGCGACTTTTCCTCGGTCTTGGCTTCCTCGATACGCTCGACAACCGGCGCCTGCTTGGCCTCCGGCCCGGCATAGGTCGCCTCGAGGTCGATGATCTCGCGCAGCAGGATCTTCGATTCGTTGAGCTCGTCACGCCAGATGATGATGGCCTGGAAGGTCAGCGGGCTTTCGCACAGGCCCGCGATCATCGTCTCGCGGCCGGCCTCGATGCGCTTGGCGATCGCGATTTCGCCCTCGCGCGACAGAAGCTCGACTGAGCCCATCTCGCGCAGATACATGCGGACCGGATCGTCGGTGCGGTCGGTCGGCTCTTTCTTGGTCGTGGTGGCGGCGACGGCGGTGCCGGTCTGCTCGGCGAGTTCGTTCGCGTCTTCCTCGGCGTCAGCGGCAGTATCGGCGGCTTCGGGCTCCTCGCCCTGCTCGTCGTCCTCGACCACGTTGATGCCCATGTCGGAAAGCATGGCCATCGTGTCCTCGATCTGCTCGGAGGTCACTTCCTCCGAGGGCAGCACCGAATTCAGCTCGTCCATGGTGACATAGCCGCGCTTCTTGGCGGCCTTGATCATCTTCTTGACAGCATCGTCGGAAAGGTCGAGCAGAGGGCCATCGGTCGCGGCCTCGCGTTCGGTCTCGACTTCTTCCTTTTCCTTTGTCGCCATAGTCTTTATTTTCTCCAAGCGGCTGAGTATCAAAGCCGCGTAAGCTGCCGGTCCGGTCAAATTGGATGCGCTCCTTCCAGAACGCGCTTTACCGGGCCAGTAACTGCATCTCTCGTTAAGTCCAGATTAACCCTGATATCTGTGGCAAGCAGACTGCCTGTCCAGTGATCAGTACCTTACATCGCTGCATTCCCGTCGATGCCGGGGCGGGTTAACGTTTCGAATCGACCTGATTCCGCCATTCTGCCGGAAGGTCAAGCGCCTCTCGCATGATTCGCATGAAAAAAGCGAATCAATTACCCGACTTAGAGCACCGCACGCTTGATTCAACGCGCAAGCACGTCCTTACATTTCAGTCTTCTGGAGGCTTCGATCTAAACGCGCCCAGCTCTGCCCGACGATACGCCAAACCCTTCGATCAGCGCTTCCGTTGCCTGCACATCACGAAATTGCGCCTGGATTTCGACCAGGTGCCGGTAATTTTCGTCCGTGGGATCGCTGGCGAGCGCTGCTTCCGCCTGCTTCAGCTCCTTATGTAAGGTGCGCGCGCTGCGCTGCAAGTGGAGAGCTTGGCTGAACGCATCACGAGCATCGTCGAGTGCTGCCGTTTCCAGCGCCGGCCATTGCCGCGCACGTTTGATCAGCGCCACCGCGCGCCGCCAGATCTCACCGCAGCCGGCCCGCTCGATCGTCGCGATTACAGCCTCGCGGTTGTTGGCCATATCGTGCGCCATGGCGTCGAGGATGGCCGCATGCAGCCGCTTCAGATCGGAATTGGCGAGATCGAGGAACTCGACATGGGCGAAATTCTCGTCGATCAGCACGGGATGGTTGACGAGGGCCGCAATGATCGTCGCCTCGCGCACCGACATGCCCTCGCCGCCGCGTTTGACCAGCGCCGAGCGGCCGAGGCTTTCGGTGATCGCGGTGCGCCCACCGGCACCGCCGCCACGTGCAAACTGTCCGCCGGGTGCTGAGACCCTGCCCGGGAAGCGCTCACCGGGCCGTCCGTCCTGACGTCCCTGGCGTCCGCGCTGGGCACCGAAGAAGCTCTGCACGCGCTCGCGCATTTCCTGTTGGTAGTGATAGCGAAGGCTCTCGTCGCGGATGCGGCTGGTCAGTTCGCGGAGCGTCTTTTCGAGCTCCGCCCGCCGTTCCGGCGTATCGAAGATGCCGCCGGCGGTCTCGCGCATCCACAAGAGGTCGGCCAGCGGCCGCGCCTCGGAAAGCACGGCGCGGAACGCATCCGGTCCGTCACCCTTGACCAGATCGTCGGGATCCTTGCCCTCCGGCAGCAGGGCGAACCGCACGGAGCGGCCCGCCTGGACCGCCGGCAGCGCCATGTCGGCGGCGCGCCATGCTGCCTTCAGCCCGGCCTGGTCGCCGTCGAAGCACAGCACCGGCTCGCCGGCCATGCGCCACAGAAGTTCGAGCTGGTTTTCAGTCAATGCGGTGCCGAGCGGCGCCACCACGTTCTCGAAGCCGGCCTGCGCCAGCGCGATCACATCCATGTAGCCCTCTACGGCAATGACCGTGCCGCCCTTGGCCAGCGCTCCCTTTCCGAGCGCTTGGCGCGCACGGGCGAAATTGTAGAGCACGTTGCCCTTGTGGAAGAGCTCCGTGTCGGGCGAGTTCATGTATTTGGCCAGCGCATCCGGCGCCAGTGCCCGCCCGCCGAAGGCGATGATCTTGCCCCTGGAATCCGGGATCGGGAACATGATGCGGTCGCGAAACCAATCATAGGAGACCGGCACGTCGTCGCCATGTCGCACCAGCCCGCACGCCTCTATGTCGGCCTTGGGGACGCCCTTGGCGGCAAGGTGCTCCTTCAGCGCGTTGCGGCTGTCAGGGGCATAGCCGAGGCGGAAAGACTGCTGCGTCGCCGGTGTCAGCCCCCGGTCGCGCAGGTAGGCGCGGGCCTTTGCCCCTTCCGGTCCCTGCAGCCGTTCCTGGAAGAACACCGTCGCCATCTCCATGACATCGGTCAGGCTGGCGCGTTCCTTTTCGCGCCGTTCCTCATCGGCATCGCGAACCGGCATCGGCACGCCGGCCATGTCGGCGATCTTCTCGACGGCCTCGGGAAAGCTCATCCCATCGAGTTCGGTCAAAAACTTGAAATGGTCGCCCGAAACCGAGCAGCCGAAACAGTGATAACGGCCCTTCTTGTCCTCGCAATGGAAGGACGGGCTCTTCTCGCCATGGAACGGACAGCACGCCCAATAATCGCCACGCGGCGCGTTGGTCTTCTTCCTGTCCCACGCGACGCGCTGGCCGATCACCGAAGAAATCGGTACGCGGTCGCGTATCTCGTCGAGGAAAGCAGGCGGAAAGCGCATGGGGACAGCTCGTTTGGCCTTCATATAATCACACGGGCGAAGCCCGACGACTCCTAATGGCGACCATACCCGGTTTTCACAGGTCAAAAAGAGAAGGCGGCCCGCGGACCGCCTTCGTGGTCTAAACCGGCGCAGCGCCGATCAGCCGTTCCGCGCTCACTGCGCGGCGATGGCACCGAAGATCAGGCCGGAGAGAACGCTGACAGCAGATAGTCGTTACCGACCCGGATCCACTCCTGGCCGGGACCCGGACGGCGCAGGCCATAGTGGCGATAATCGCGAATCGGCTGATGACGCTTCCAGCTCGAATATCTCTGGCCGTTGCGCCAATGGCTGCGTCTCACGACGATCTTCTTCTTCACTATGACGCGCTTGTTCACGTCGACATGCTTGTTCACATGCCTGCCGGGCTTCTGCCAGTCGACCTGGCTGTAGTTCGACTGCGGCGCGTTTGGTGTGTTCAGTGGTGCAGCCTGGCCCTGCAAGGCGGTTGCAGCCAGCATCGAGAAGGCAATGGCGGAAAGAACGATACGTTTCATGGCGGGTACTCCTTGGTTGTCGATGCCTCCGGAATAGAGCCGGAAGGATGAACCGAAACTGAATGCATAGATTACGTTTTCGTAATGATTTCCTATATTTAGCACGACTAATTCAGCGATACCTTTAAAGCGACCGTCCGAGAATGGACGCATGACCCTCCGCAACCTCGCAGGCTATGCAACCATTTTGTCAGCCATCCATTTCCGACACGCCCCGTCGCGTGCCAACAGGCGTCCGAACCGGGCAAAATTTATTATTCGGCTAAAATAAATCGGAGTAATATCGACCTCTGCAATGTACACGATTCGCGCCCGCTTTTGCCCCTTCGACTTCACCGCGCCCGCGTCGCCGGCGCCTGTGGCGTTGCGGGGCCTGGCATGAGTGGCTCGGTCGTTTTGCTGCACCTTGCCGGTGCGGTGGCACTGATGCTGTTTGCCACCCGTCTGGTGAAGACCGGCGTCGAGCGCGCCTACGGCGATGTGCTGCGCCACAAACTGCGCGCCACCATGCGCAATCCCTTCATGGCGGTTCTGGCCGGCTGCGGCCTGGCTGTCGCACTGCAAAGCTCGACCGCCGTCACCTTGCTGGTCGGCTCATTCGCCGGCTCCGGTATTGTCAGCGGCATGTCGGGCCAGCTTGCGGTGCGCGGTGCCGAGATCGGCTCGGCGCTGGTGGTCAAGCTGCTTACCTTCGATCTGTCGCTGCTGGTGCCGGTCTGCCTGGTCGCCGGCACGGTCATGTTCATGGCCACAGAGCGGCGCGACTGGCGCCAGTTCGGCCGCATCCTGGTCGGCATCGGCCTGCTGCTTCTGTCGCTGGAGATGATCGGCCAGGCGTCGGAGCCGCTGCGCCAGAGCACGCTGATGCCGCTCATCGTCGATTACTTCTCCGGCGATCCGGTCACCGCCTATCTTCTGGCGGCGTTGGTCACCTGGCTGTTCCATTCCTCGATCGCCGCGGTGCTGCTGATGGTGACGCTCGCCGGTCGCGGTTTCATCCCGCCCGAACTCGGCATCGTGCTGGTGCTCGGCGTCAATCTCGGCTCTTCGATCATCGCGCCGCTTCTAACCCGCAACGCAGAGCCCGGCGTTCGCATCGTGCCGATCGGGAATCTCCTGATGCGCGGTATGGGTTCGCTGATCATGCTGATCCTGTTCCTGACGTTCAAGCCGCGGGTCGCCTTCTTGGGCAGCACCGTGCCCGAGCAGATCGTCAATGCCCACATCGCCTTCAACATCTTGATCCTGATCGCCGGCGTGCCGCTGGCGCGCCTGGTCTATCGCGCCTCGGAAAAGATCGTGGCGCTGGGCACCAAGCCGCAGCCCGCCGACGCGCTCGACGTCGTTGAGCTTTCCGCGCTCAACGAAAGTGCGCTCGACGTGCCGAGCCAGGCATTAGCCAACGCCACCCGCGAGGTGGTGCGGGTCTGCGAAACGGTCGAGATCATGCTGAAACGGATCATCGAGCTCTATGAGAGCGCCGATGCCGACAAGATTGGCGCGCTGGCCGCACTCGACGACCGTGTCGACAGAAAGCACGCGGCGATCAAGCTCTATCTGGCCAGGGTCACCAAGAACCCGCTGAGCGAGGACGAGGCCCTGCGTTGCCAGGAGCTGATCGGCGCCTGCGTCAAGCTGGAGCAGGTCGGCGACATCATCGTGCGCAACATGCTGGTCCACGTGAAGAAGAAATTCGAGCGCGGGCTGGAGTTCACGCCGGAAGGATGGCGTGAGCTTTGCGCCTTCCATGCCTTGGTGCTTGCCAATGCCAGGCTTGCCTTCAACGTGCTGGTGTCTCGCGATCCGGAGACCGCTCGCCAGTTGGTGCTGGAAAAGGACCGGCTGCGCGACCGCGAGAAGGAAACCAGCCAGAGCCATTTCGTGCGGCTGCGCGACGGCACCGCCAAGAGTGTCGAGACCAGTTCCATCCATCTCGACACCATTCGGGACCTCAAGCAGATCAACTCGCTGCTCGCCTCGATGGCCTATCCCGTGCTTGAGGAGCGCGGTCTGCTCACCGGTTCACGGCTGAAGGCTGGATAGATTGCGTCCACAGGCCAGGTAGCTTCAGAACATCGCCTATGAAAATTGCTGTGGGCCAATGCGCAAAAATTATCTTTGCGCGTTTTCCCGTCTGTCGGCTAAAGGATCGTCCCATATCTACCGGGAGGAAAGTCGATGGACACCCATTCTCGCAGTTTCGCCAAGGCGCTTTCCTGGCGCGTCACCGGCACCATCGACACAATGATCATCTCGCTCGTCGTGACCGGAAGCATCAAGCTCGCCGCGGCCATCGGCCTGACCGAGGTCGTCACCAAGTCGCTGCTCTATTATCTTCACGAACGGGCGTGGCTGAAAATTCCTTACGGGAGGAAGGCAGCCGCCTAGCTCTTGCCTCCGCGGCGGGCGCCAGACCGGCGATCAAGAAAAGCTAAAGCGGCGTCGCCAATTTCTGGATTGCCCGCCGCCCTCATCCGTGGTTTGAGGCCAGCTTGTCCGAGGATCTCCTTCGCGCCATGCTGCCCCTCATTGCCCTGTTCATAGCTGCCTTCGCCTTCGGCACCACCGAATTCGTCATCGCCGGCGTGCTGCCGCAGGTGGCGGATGGCCTTGGCGTCGCGATTCCGACCGCCGGCTATCTCGTTTCCGGCTATGCCGGCGGCATTGCAGTCGGCGGCCCGCTGCTGGCGCTCGCCACCAAAAGGTTCTCCCGCAAGGCCCTGCTGCTTGGACTGACTGCAGCCTTCACCATCGGCCAGGCCGCCTGCGCGCTGGCGCCCGACTTCGCCTCGATGCTGCTGTTGCGGATAGCGGTGGCCGTGGCGCATGGCGCCTATTTCGGCGTTGCCATGGTGGTGGCCGTCGGCCTCGTGCGCGAAGACCAGCGCGGCATGGCGGTGGCGCTGATCCTGTCCGGCCTCACCGTATCGAACGTCATCGGCGTTCCGGCCGGCACGGCAATCGGCAACATCTGGGGATGGCGTGCAACATTCTGGGTGATGTGCGCGCTCGGTGTGGTGGCCTTCGCGGCAATCGGCGCCCTGCTGCCGCGCAAGACGGGATCGTCGAGCCCGTCAGTGAGCCTTGGAAGCGAGGTCCGCGTGCTCGCACGTCAGCAGGTCTGGACCTCGCTCATTATCATGCTGATGCTGATGATCGGCCAGTTCGGCCTGTTCACCTATATCACGCCGACGCTGCTTGAGGTCACAGGCCTCGACGAGAAATGGATACCTTGGGTGCTCTTGCTGAACGGGGTCGGCGCAACGATCGGCGTCTTCGTCGGCGGGCGGCTCGCCGACTGGAAGCTGATGCCGTCGCTCATCGCCATGCTTTTCCTGCAGGCGGTGATGCTCGCCTTGATCTATGCCGTCAGTTCTTACCCACTGCCGATGGTGATAGCGATCTTCGTCTGGGGCGGCCTCAACTTCGCCATCGGCACGCCGATCCAGACCCGGATACTGACCTGGACCGCGGATGCCTCCAATCTTGCCTCGTCGCTCATTCCGTCGGGCTTCAATGTCGGCATCGCGCTCGCCGCATCGCTCGGCGCGGCCATGCTCAATGCCGGCTATGGCTATCGCAGCCTGCCGGTGGTTGGCGCGGTCGCCATGCTGGTCGCGGTCGCGGTTGCGCTTGCCTCGCATGTCTGGGAATGGCGAAGCCGGGCTGCGCCGCCGCTGCCGGCTGCCGCCGAATAGGGCTACAGATCGATCCGGTAGCGCAGGCTTTCCGCGCCGCCATAGGCGGCGTCCTCGAAGAAACGTCCGACGAGCCGGCCGCCATTGGCCAGAACGACCTTCTGCGAGGGCACATTGTGAGGCTTGCAGGTGATTTCGACGAAGGGCAGGCCAACAGCCCTCGCCTCCACCAGCATCAGCCGCAGGGCCTCGGTCGCATAGCCGCGTCCCCGTTTCCACGGCACCACCGCATAGCCGATGTGGCCGAGCACATGCGACGGCAGCGCCGCGGTGCCGTGTTGCCAGCGCAAACCGATTGGGCCTGCGACTTCCCCGTCCCAGATCCAGCGCCGGAATCCGGGCAGCCGCGGCACCGTCGAACCGTCGGGCAAGGTGATCGGCGGTCCCTTGCCATCGGAATCGTCGAGATCGCCAAGGAAAGTCGCTGGATCCTTTTCGATAGCCGCAAGCTGCTCGCGCGTCGCCTCGAGCAGCCGCACATTGTCCGGCGACCAGCCGCGCTCGAGAGCCGCCTTGTAGGACGGCAGGTGTTCAAGCGCCGGTTTGACGAGTTCGATCACGGGCGCGAGCTTTTGGCTGCCGGATTGCGGGCGCGACGGCAAGGGCCTTCGGCAGCTTACTGAAGCAGGCTCTTGACGATGCCGCTCGCCTTGGAGAAATCCATCTGACCGGCGTATCTCTCCTTGAGCGCCGCCATCACCTTGCCCATGTCCTTGACGCCGCTGGCGCCGGTCTCGGCAATCGCGGAACGGACGGCGCTTTCCGTCTCAACCTCGCCCAGTTGCGTCGGCAGGAAGTCGCGGATGATGGCCATCTCGTCGCGCTCCTGCGCCGCAAGCTCCGGCCGCTTGCCGTCATCGAACGCCTTGGCCGATTCCTCGCGCTGCTTCACCATCTTGGCCAGGATCTGCAGGATCTCGTCGTCGCTGGCCGGCTCCTTGCCGGCGCCGCGATTGGCGATGTCGCGGTCGTGAATGGCCGCCTGGATCAGCCGCAATGTCGGCAGCCGGCGCTTGTCCTGCGCCTTCATCGCGCTCTTCAGGGATTCGGCGATTTTGCCTCGCATAGTGCTTTCTCCTTCGAATGCGGCGGACAATAGCCGTGCCGAAAGCCCAACGCAAATGCGACACTACCGGCAAATCCTTGATATTGTTCGACGAAATAAATCCGGGCTCGCACTTCCTGGCATCATTGACCGCCTTGGCGCCTTCCCCTATGTACTGGTCCTTGCATGAACTGAATTCTAGTGCACGTCGCCCAAAAGTGCGTAGCTGTTTTGGGGCAACGACATGCACAAGTGAAAACTTAGCGCGCCGAGGCTGTGAGATCGCCGCTTCGCGCTTTTTGTTGCGCCGACTGAGGGCGCACCTTTAGGAGTGCCGCCGTGGCAACGATGACCGCCGCATCGCCCCCCCCTTGGGCCACCGACAAGCCGACTGCCCTGCTGGTGCTGGCCGACGGCACCGTCATCGAGGGCCGCGGTCTGGGCGCCGCCGGCTCCGCCGTCGCCGAGGTCTGCTTCAACACTGCGCTGACCGGCTATCAGGAGATCCTCACCGACCCATCCTATGCCGGCCAGATCGTCACTTTCACCTTTCCGCATATCGGCAATATCGGCACAAACGACGAAGATATCGAGGACCTCAACCCGCTGGCCCGCGCCGGCGCCGTCGGCGCCGTGTTCAAGGCCGACGTCACCAACCCGTCGAATTATCGCGCCGGAACCGGTCTCGACCAGTGGCTGAAGAAGCGCGGCATCGTCGCACTTTCAGGCATCGACACGCGGGCGCTGACCGCGTTGATCCGCGAAAAGGGCATGCCAAATGCCGTCATCGCGCACGCGCCCGACGGTATCTTCGACGTCGATGATCTCAAGCGCCGCGCCGCCGCATGGTCGGGGCTTATCGGGCTTGATCTGGCCAAGGAAGTCACCTCCGGTCAATCCTCGGTCTGGCGCGAGACGCCCTGGGTCTGGAACGAGGGCTTTGGCGAACAGGCTGATCCGTCGATGCACGTCGTTGCCATCGACTACGGGGTCAAGCGCAACATATTGCGCCTGCTGGCCGGCCTCGGCGCCAAGGTAACTGTGGTGCCGGCAAAAACCGGCGCCGAGGAGATCCTGGCGATGCGGCCCGACGGCATTTTTCTATCCAACGGCCCTGGCGATCCGGAAGCAACCGGCGACTACGCCGTGCCGGTCATTCAGGATCTTTTGAAGACCGATATCCCACTGTTCGGCATCTGCCTCGGCCACCAGATGCTGGCGCTGGCGCTGGGCGGCAAGACTGCAAAAATGCATCAGGGCCACCACGGCGCCAATCATCCGGTCAAGGACCACACCACCGGCAAGGTCGAGATCGTCTCGATGAACCATGGCTTTGCCGTCGACGCCGACTCGTTGCCGAGCGGCGTCGAGGAAACCCATGTCTCGCTGTTCGACGGTTCGAATTGCGGCATTGCGCTCACCGGCAGACCGGTCTTCTCGGTCCAGCATCATCCCGAAGCCTCGCCCGGGCCGCAGGATTCGCACTATCTGTTTCGCCGCTTCGTCAATCTGATCCGCGAAAAGCGCGGCGAGCCGGCACTGGCCGAGCGTGTTTAGCGCATTGCGTAAAAACGGATTTGACTGACGGCGCCGGCCGGGCTCCCGGCGCCGATCAAGCCCCGTCCGTCACCGCTTCCTGCGCGTGCATGCGTTTGACTTCCTTCGGCGTCGGCTTGGCCACCTTGGTGACGAAGACGACGAGCGCCAGCGTGAGGAAAATCGCGCCGAGCAGATACGGGGCACCGCCGAAAGCTACGGGCGCGTTCGGCCCCGTGAACCAGGAAAAGATCGCCGTATAAAGCAGCGGTGTGATGATCGAGGTGATCGAGAAGATCGAGGTCATTGCGCCCTGGAGTTCGCCCTGGGCGGAAGGTGGCACCTTGGCGGCCGCAAGGCTTCTGAGCGGCGGGTCGGCCAACGCCTCGAGACACCCGACGACGATCACTGCATAGATCATCCAGCCTTGTGACGCGAAGGCGTAGCCTAAGGCGCTGAGTGCGGTAAATGCCAGACCGATTACCGCCGTCTTCCACTCGCCAAGCTTAGGGATCACGCGCGGCAGGACAGTCGCCATGACGATCGCCCCGCACAGGCCGAAAGCGCCGAGCGAGAAGCCGATCTGTTGTTCGCTCCAGCCATAGCGATAACTGGAGACGAACGACCAGACCGCAGGATACATCATGTGCCCCAGCGTCATCAGAAAGAAGACAAGTCCGATCCAGCCGATACCTTCGTAGTTGCGCATCTGGACGAGCGTGCCGACCGGGTTGGCGCGTTTCCACTCGAAGCGGCGACGGTGCTTGTTATCAAGTGTTTCCGGCAACAGAAACAGCGCGATCAGAAAGTTTGCGAAGGCAAGCCCGGCAGCGAAATAGAACGGCACACGCGGCCCGAACGTGCCGAGCAACCCGCCCAGAACCGGCCCGATGACGAAGCCGACGCCGAAAGCAATGCCGAGCAGCCCGAAATTCTTCGCACGATTTTCGTCGGTCGAGATATCGGCGATGAATGCCGATGTCGTGGAATAACTGGCGCCGGAAATGCCGGCCAGCACGCGGCCGATGAACAGCATCGGATAGGACCAGGCGATAGCGCAGATCAGATTGTCGATAGCGAACGTCAGCACCGAGGCGAGCAGGATAGGCCGCCGTCCGAACCGGTCGCTCAACCCACCCATCACTGGTGCGAAAACGAACTGCATCGCCGCATAGACGAAGAACAGCCAGCCGCCCTCGATAGCCGCCTCGCTGATGCCGACGCCGGTCAATTCCCTGAGATAGGCCGGCAGCACCGGCATAATGATGCCGAAGCCGATGACGTCGAGCAGCAGGGTGGTGAAAACAAGCGCAAGGCCCCGCCTGGCGGTTTTGGGGTCTATCATGATGGTATCTCCTCGGGCCGCCCGAGCGAACGGGGACACACCTTATAGGCGAGCACATCGCCGGGAACAATGAGGGAACGGGCAGAGTGTTTTCATCCTGACATCCCCTGACTGCGATGCAGTCTCTCAGATAATTACGAGAAAACTGTCGGCTCAGATCGGGTTGTTGAACGTGTCGCAGTCCGAAAGCTTGCCGTTCTGGAAACCTCGCGCCAGCCAGGTCTGCCGCTGCTGCGACGTGCCGTGGTTGAAGCTTTCCGGCACGACGTAGCCCTGCATCTTCTTCTGCAGCGTGTCGTCGCCGATCTGTTTGGCGGCGTTCAGTGCCTCCGCCATGTCGCCCTGTTCCAAGATGCCCTTCTGACCGGTGAAATGTGCCCAGATGCCGGCAAAGCAGTCGGCCTGCAACTCGACCTGCACCGACATGTGGTTGGCGTCGGCTTCGCTCATATTCTGCCGCATCTGGTTGAATTTGGGCAGGATGCCGACGAGGTTCTGCACGTGGTGGCCGACCTCATGCGCGATCACATAGGCCTGTGCGAAATCGCCGGAGGCACCGAACTGCTGATCGAGCTGCTGGAAGAAGGTGGTGTCGAGATAGACCTTGCGATCATTGGGACAGTAGAATGGTCCGGCCGCCGATGAGGCAGAACCGCAGGCAGAGCCGATCCGGCCGCTGAACAGGACCAGCTTTGGATCCTGATAGGTCAGGCCCTCGGACTGGAAAATACCGGTCCAGGTATCCTCGGTCTCGGCCAGCACGGTCGACACGAACTGCTTCATTTCGTCGGACGCGGGCGCACCGGTGCCGCCGCCCTGGCCGCCGCTATTGTCGGTGATCTGGCCGCCGCCACCGGGCTGCAAGCCGCTGTCATCGAGGATCTGGCTCGGGTCGAAGCCGAAATACCACCCTGCCAGGAAAATCAACCCTACGATAATGATGCCCGACATGCCGCCGCCGCCGGCGCGACCGCCGATCGGGATGCGAAACTGCCCCGGCCCACCGCCAAACCCGCCGCTCTGGCCGCGCTCGTCCTCGACATTGTCACTCTGACGACGGCCCTTCCAGAGCATGGCAACCCCCATGACGCAATTTCTTCCGGCCGATCGGGCCGTGTCCCGGTTCGATCGGACACGACCACAATTATCTCAACGGTTACGCCAAGTCACAGTATTTTTCGTGCGAACAAGCAATGCTTGCTGACGCTTGTTTGCTCTGGCCGAAACATCGCAAGGTCTGTGGCGTTCGCCCTGCTCGTGGGAAGCGAGTCGCGCCACGTGCTTTTCAGCGGGCGGCGATTATTGCCTTGCGAAAGGCTTCGAGCGTCTCGGCGCTGACATGATGCTCGATGCCTTCGGCGTCGATGCGCGCCGTCTCGGCACTGACGCCGAGCGAGCGCAGGAAGGCCTCGACCGTCTGGTGGCGAATGCGGCTCTCTTCCGCAACCTTGCGGCCGGCCTCGGTCAGGAACACGCCGCGATAAGGCTTCCGGGAGACCAGCCCGTCGGCGCACAGCCGCGTCAGCATTTTCGCCACCGTCGGCTGAGCGACGCCGAGCCGTGCCGCGATATCGACCTGGCGCGCCTCGTTGCCATCCTCGATCAGGTCGGCGATGAGCTCGACATAATCCTCGACCAGCGCGCTGCGGCGCGCTTCACGCGTCTGCCTGAAGCCTTCCGAGTGGATTTCTGCATCAGGCAGCGGCTTTTCGCGAGGAACCGGTCTTTTCTTCAGCGCCAATACGCGCTCCTCCCGGCAGTTTGAATCGACATTGCAGTCATAACACGGAACCCTATTTGTTCTGGCCGTTTATTTCCATTCGGTGACCGGCGCAACCGGCGGTCACTACGGTCCGGTCGCACGGCCAAGCGGCTACACGAAAAAGCTCCGACAATGAAATATAGCATATTGCATAATGTTCAGCCGTGGCATAGATAAAGAGAGAACATCGATCGTTCCAGTGGAAAGCCATTTCATGTCGGAAGCCGAAGCCACCTCAGCCCCCCGGTCCATGTGGCGATTTGCCCGCCCGGAGGACGACGAGCAGCCCAGCCTGCGCGAAGTCAACGCAACGATCGCGGTGCCGCACTCGGGGATCTGGCTTCGCCGGCTGTTCGCCTTCATGGGGCCGGGCTACATGGTTTCGGTCGGCTATATGGATCCGGGCAATTGGGCGACCGACCTCGCCGGCGGAGCCCAATTCGGCTACACGCTGCTTTTCATCATCATGTTGTCGAACCTGATGGCGATCCTGCTGCAGGCGCTCGCCGCCCGGCTCGGTATCGCCACCGGCCGTGACCTTGCGCAGGCGTGCCGCGCCTATTATCCGCGACCGGTCAATTTCATGCTCTGGGTCGCTTGCGAATTGGCCATCATCGCCTGCGACCTGGCCGAGGTCATTGGCACGGCAATCGCCTTGCAACTGCTGTTCGGCATTCCGCTGATCGGCGGCGCCATTATCACCGCGCTCGATGCCTTCCTGCTGCTGCTGCTGATGAACAAGGGCTTCCGTTTCCTCGAGGCCTTCATCATAGCACTTTTGATTGTCATCTTCGGCTGCTTCGCCATTCAGATCTTTGCCGCCGCGCCGCCGGTCGGCTCCATCCTGCACGCCATGTTCGTGCCGTCGTCCGAGATCGTCACCAATCCAGCGATGCTTTACATCGCCATCGGCATCATCGGCGCCACGGTGATGCCGCACAATCTCTATCTGCACTCCTCGATCGTGCAGACCCGCGCCTACGAGCGCACCGATCGCGGCAAGCGCGACGCCATCAAATGGGCGACGACCGACTCGACCATCGCGCTGATACTGGCGTTGTTCGTCAATGCTTCCATCCTGATCGTGTCGGCGGTGGCGTTCCACGGCACCGGTCATCATGACGTTGCCGAGATCGGCCAGGCCTTCGAGCTTCTGTCGCCGCTCCTCGGCCTCGGCATCGCTTCGATCCTGTTTGCCGTGGCCCTGCTTGCCTCCGGCCTGAACTCGACGGTCACCGCGACACTGGCCGGCCAGATCGTGATGGAAGGCTTCTTGCGGCTGCGCATCCCGCAATGGGCGCGCCGCCTGCTGACGCGCGGCATCGCCATTATCCCGGTGGTGGTCGTCACCGCCCTCTATGGCGAGAAGGGCACCGGCCAGTTGCTGGTCTTCAGCCAGGTGATCCTGTCGATGCAGCTTCCCTTCGCGGTCGTCCCGCTGGTGCAGTTCGTCTCGGACAAGCGCAAAATGGGCAATTTCGCCATTTCCCGCGCCGTTGCCGTGCTGGCCTGGGTGGTTGCCGCCCTCATCCTGGTGCTCAACTTCAAGCTGCTCTACGACACGGTCGTCGGTTTAGGCTGAGCGTCTGCTCCAAACTGACCCAACAACGTCGGCAATCATCCGTCCTTCCAGCCCTGGAATTTTGCCGGCCGCTGTCGGACAAATGTCCGTCTGCCCGTCCTTGGCTCGAAGTCCAGCCATGACGGCACGGATCAGGGAAAGGGAGCTCCAATGAGGAAGATCATCGCCGCAACATTCGTCAGCCTCGACGGCGTCATGCAGGCGCCCGGCGGCCCGCAAGAGGACCCTGTCGGCGGCTTCAAATTCGGCGGCTGGACGTTTCACTACTGGGACGATGTGATGGGCGCCGCGATGGGCGAGACGTTTTCAAAACCGTTCGCGCTGCTTCTCGGCCGCAAGACTTACGACATCTTCGCCGCCCATTGGCCTTACCAGAAGAATGACCCGATCGCCGACAGCTTCAACGCCGTCACGAAATATGTGGCTACGCACAGGCCGGATACGCTGTCCTGGCAAAACAGCCGGCCGCTCGGCAGCGATATCGTGGCGACGTTGCGCCGGATGAAGCAGGACGACGGCCCCGACCTGCTCATTCAGGGATCGAGCGAGCTGATCCAGACCTTGCTCGCCAATGACCTGATCGACGAGATCAGCCTGCTGATTTTCCCGCTGGTGCTGGGCAAGGGCAAAAAACTGTTCGGCAGCGGCGCGATACCTGCCGCCTTCAAGCTGACCCGTTCGCAGGCATCGACCACCGGCGTCCTCATGGCGAGCTATGAGCGCTCCGGCGAGATCAAGACCGGGTCCTTTGCTCCGGAACAGCCTTCCGAAGCCGAGATCGAGCGGCGCAAGAACTGGAAGTAGATGCCGCAGGGCAATCAAGGACGGCTGAACACTGGCCGTCCTTTTTGCTGTTTTTAAGCCGCCTCTCGTCGCCGCGCCAACCCGTCGCGGAGGTGGCCCGCGAATGCCAGTACGGCCGGCGCAACGCTGTGCTTCGGCAAATGCAGATTGATTGCAAAATTCGGCAATGACGGCAAATCCGGATCGTTGGCCAAAATATCGAGGTCCGCAGGTACGGTCGACGCCAACCAGGTGGTGACGGCCAAGTCCGAACGCACTGTCGCCGTCGTCGCGTCGATGCTGCCGTTTTCGAATACGGTGCGCCATGCCAGCCCGTGCTCGTTAAGCGCCTCCAGTACAACCGGACGGAACGCGCAGGTCTCGGCGACCATCGAAACCGGCAAGGGGCGTTTGCTGCGGGCGCCGCCGCCTTTGGCGCCGACCCAGACCAGCCGGTCGACAACAAGGCATTCGCCGGCCGACCGACCGACCGGCTCCTCGATCACTGCGAGCTCTATCGTGCCGGCCGCGAAGGCCGCAGCCAGCTCCGGCGACGAGGCGCAGACAAGCGAGATCTCGACCTGCGGATACGCCTCGGCATAGGCCTTGAGCACCGGTGCAAGCAAGGTGCCGACAAGGTCGTACGGCACGCCAAGCCGCACCTGACCGGCAACTGCATCGCCCGCCATCTCCGCCAGGATCTCGTCATTGAGCGAAAGCAGGCGCTTGCTCTTGCCGAACAGCCGCTCGCCGGAGCGGGTCAGCCGCAATCCGCTCCGATCGCGGTCGAACAGCCTACAGCCGAGAACCTCTTCCAAACGCTTGACCTGCTGGCTGACGGCACCTTGCGTCAAATGCAGCGCGTTGGCCGCCGCCGTCATGCTGGCCTTGTCGGCAACGGTGACAAAGGTTCGGATCAGGGCAGTGTCGAGGTTGCGGAGCATCTAGCCATTATATTTGCTAATGCATGTCATAGCAAACATTGAATTTACTGATGAGCCAAACAGCCTACCGTGCAGGCTTCAAAGGAAGCAGCATGTTTGAAACCGTCCTTCCGCTCGTCCTGTTCGCGCTGGTCTCTACCTCAACGCCCGGCATGGCCACGACGTTGTCGACGGCGTCCGGCGCGCAGTTCGGCTTCCGCCGCTCTATCCCGCTGATGGCCGGAAGTGCGGCCGGCCTGGCCACAGTGGCTGCGGCAGGTGCTGCCGGGCTCGCTGGTCTGCTGGCCGCCGCTCCTTCGCTGCAACTGGCAATGAAAATGGCCGGTACCCTCTATCTGGTATGGCTTGCCCTCAAGATCGGCCGCAGCGGTCCGCCCAGTCTCGACGTGGCCATGGCAAAGCCGAACAGCTTTTTGGGCGGCGCCGGCCTGCAATGGATGAACCCAAAGGGCTGGGCCATGGGGCTGGGAGCGGCGGCATCTTTTGCCGCGCTCGCCAAAGGGCCGCTGCAGCTCGCCTTGCTGCTCGGCACGGTCTTCGGCCTTGCAGCGGCTCTATCCCTGGCGGCATGGTGCGTGGCGGGCACGCTGCTCGCCCGGTTGCTGCGAACCGAGCGGCAGTGGCGCATGCTCAACGCCGTGCTTGGCCTGCTGCTGGCCGCCTCGATCATTCCGATGTGGCGGACAGCGTAAGGTTAGTCTTTAGCTATGTCAGGCAGTGTAACGCGCCGCCGGCTTGCCGGCCAGAAGACTGCCGAAAAAGCCTTGCCGAACGCCAAGAAAGGCATCCACCCCGGCAACGTCGGCAAGACCCGGTGCCGTGAACGCTTCACCCTTTGCCAGGCCAACCAGCGCTGCATCGACCAGATCGTCGGCCGTCATCACGATCTCTTGCGGCACATTGGCAATATCGCTTCCCGCAACTTCCCAGAATTCTGTCCGCGTGGCCCCCGGCAAGACCACCTGCACGGCGACCTTCGTGCCCGCGACTTCCCGCTGCAAGGCCTCGGTGAAGTTGACGACGTAGGCTTTGGTGCCGCTGTAGATGCCGCCGAACGAGGTATCGAAGGCAAGCACCGAGGCGATGTTGACGATGGCGCCGCGGTTGCGCGACAGCAGCCCCGGCAGCACCGCGCGCGTCAGCCGAGTCAGCGCCACGACATTGACCTTGATCATGCGCTCGGCGACATCGGCTTCAGCCGTTGCCACCACCTGCGCGCCGCCAAGGCCGGCATTGTTGACCAGCAGCGTCACGCTGTCGTCGGTTGATATCGCCTGCTCGACCCGTCGCAGATCGCCGTCGTCGGCCAAGTCGGCGCCGATGACGCTGACCTTTATGCCATACGCATAGCGGAGCCTCTCGGCCAATTCCTCCAACCGATCGGCGCGCCGCGCCACCAGCACCAGATCATAACCTTGGCCGGCGAGCCGGTCGGCATAGATCGCACCGATGCCGGACGAGGCGCCGGTGACGACCGCAGTACCTTTGTCCTGATTGCTCATTGTCTTGTTCCTTCTGGTTCGATTCCAAATGCCGGTGCCGCAGGGCAACATCCCTGCTTCGACTGGCACACGAATTATTGGCATATGCCACTATTGGAACGTAGGCATATGCCACCATCTTGTCAATCCGGGGAAGAAGGACTATTTATGGTTTGCATCGAGGGGGCCCTTCCGGTCCCTCATCGGAAATCCGCCAATGTCCCAAACCACCCTGCCCGGCCTGGCGCTTTGCAACAACGCCATGCTGCGCCGCGCGACGCGGAAACTCGGCCAGTTCTATGACGATGTGCTGGCCCCATCGGGTCTGAAGGCCACGCAGCAGGGCCTGCTCTACCAGATCCACATCGGCAACGAACCGACGATGGGTGCCATTGCCGCGGCACTCGTCATGGACCTGTCGGCCCTCGGTCATACGCTGAAGCCGCTGATCAGGGATGGTTATATCGAGACCTTCTCCGACCCTGCCGACCGCCGCATCAGGCGCGTCAGGCTGACATCGCAGGGCCGGATCAAGCTCGAAGAAGCTCTGAAGCTGTGGCAAGTCGCTCAGCAGCGCTTCGAGGAGATGTTTGGAAAAGAGCAGGCCGCAAGCCTGCGAGCGGCGCTGGACGAAATCGCCGCGCTTGATTTCGACGTACCGCCGGCCGCGAGTTGAATTATCGGCGGCCGGCAGACAAGCTCCGCCAACAGCCCTATTCGGCCGGCATCGCCACCGGTCGCGCCGCCAGGTGGCCCGCCAGCACTACGCCCAGACCGATGATCGGGAATGCCGCCGCGACCACGCCGAGGTCGGCCGGTGCGCCATAGCGCAGCACCGCGGCGCCGACCACGGCACCCAGTGCGACGCCGAGATAGAGCGCCGAAGCGTTCAGCGACAGCACGATGGGCGCGGCATCGGGCGCCAGCTTGATGATGCGGCTCGCCTGCGCCGGCGGGAATGCCCAGCCGACGATGCCCCACGGCACCATCATGGCCATCAATGCCGGCCCGGCGATCTCGCGCGGCAGGAACATCGGGATCAGCGAAAACGTGACCAGCATGGCGGCACTCAGCGCCAACGACCAGCAGACGGTGCGTGTCGCGCCGAAACGGTCGGCGGCCTGACCGCCGCCGATATTGCCGATGACCGCGCCAACGCCGAAAGCGAGCAGCATTCCGGGAAGCGCGATCGGGTTCAGACCGCCACCTTCGATGGCGAGCGGCGCGACAAAGGCAAAGACGGTGAAGGCGCCGATCAGGGCCAGGATGGTCGTCACCAGGATAGGCATGACGCCGGGGCGAAGTGCCGCTGCCAGCCGCATGCGGAGCGGCAGCCTTGTGCCGACGATGCCGCGCGGCAGCCGGTACCACAGGATCGCGCCGGCGAGCGCACCAAGGCCGGCAATGGCAAAGAAGGTGCCGCGCCAGCCGGCAACCGTCGCAACGAGCGCGCCCAGCGGTGCTCCGACCGCTACCGCAACCGTAGTGCCGCCGACGACCACGGCAATGGCGCGGGCGCGGTGATGATCGTCGACAAGCGCAACGGCCGTTCCCTGTGCGGTCGCCGCAAACAGGCCTGACGACAGCGCCATGACGATGCGCGCGATCAACAGCAATTCGAAGGAGGAGCTTAGCGCCGCGGCGACGTTGCCCAACACGAAGAACACCAGCGTCCACAGGATGACGCGGCGACGGTCCCATTCGCCGGTCAGCGTTGCCAGGATCGGCGTGCCGATCGCATAGGCGAGCGCAAACGCGGTGATCAGCGTGCCGGCGAGCGGAACGGAGATGGCGGCATCCTTTGCAATATCGGGCAAAAGGCTGGAGATGACGAAACCTTCGGTCGAAATCGTGAACGATCCGAGCGCAAGCCAGATGAGGCGCTTATCCATGGCAATTTCCTTAGTTCAAAGGTTATTGAACAATTGGACATAACAGGGCATGATGTCAATAAAGCCGCTGCAAAATAGCCGAACCATCCTGACAGCCCGGTGTCAGGACGGGGCGACGGGACGAAACTATGTGTCCATTGGCCACGAGAGGAGATGCGTTGAAATCGGCTCCAAATGTGCTTAATTCCTGGGCATGACCTTGCCCCATCCCACCGCCGACCAGATCAGCCTGCCGAACGTGCTTGCTGTGCTCGGCGACCCGACGCGACTGGCCATCGTGCGCTATCTCGCCAGCAAAGAGGGCGTGCCGCTGAATTGCAGCCGGTTCCTCGACTTCGCCTCGAAAACCAATCTGAGTTACCATTTGGCCAAGCTGCGTGAGGCCGGCGTCACCCGCACCGAGGCGGTTGGCACCAGCCGATTGATCACGCTGCGCCGTGACGATCTCGACCGCCGCTTCCCGGGCCTGCTCGACAGCGTTATTGCCGCGGCCGGCGACGACGTATCGTTACCGGCGGTCGGCGGCCACGAGATCGAAGTCCGCGCCTGACCGGCGCAAAGCTGGGTTCCGCTCTCGCCCGCTTCGCCAGACGAGCAAAGTAACTTACCTGCCCTCCAGCCATTCCAATTAACGGAGCCTGCCATGCGCATTGCCGTCCTCGCCGACATCCACGGCAATGTCCTGGCGCTCGACGCCGTGCTCGACGATCTGCGGCAGCGCGGCGGCGCCGACCTCATCGTCAATCTCGGCGATTGCGTTTCCGGCCCGCTGTGGCCGCGCGAGACCATGGACCGGCTCGAGGCGCTCGACCTGCCGACGGTACGCGGCAATCACGACCGCCGCGTTGCCCGCGACACTGCCGACGAGACCTGTGGCCGTCCGACCGCTACGCGCAGGAACGGCTGACGGCAGCCCAGCGTGAGGCGCTGTTCGCGCTGCCCGTCACGCTTGAGGTGGCGCCCGGCGTGATCGCCTTCCATGCCCGGCCCGACCACGACGAAAAATACCTGACTGACGCGATCGTCGAGGGCCGGCTGGTGCGCGCGCCGCTGGCCGCAATCGAGCGGCGCCTCGGCGCGGTCGATCCCGCCTGCCGCATCATGCTTTGCGGCCACAGCCACCGCAGCGAGCTGATCCGCATTCCCGGCGGTCCGGTCATTTTCAATCCGGGCAGCATCGGCTGCCCGGCCTATGACGATTCGACCCCGCCGGCGCATGTCTCCGAGCAAGGCTCGCCGCACGCCCGCTATGGCATCGTCGACTTGCACCGCGATCGTTTCGAATCCATCGCCGTCGACTATGACCATGAGGCGGCGGCGCGTCAGGCCGAGCAGGCGGCACGGCCCGAATGGGCTCACGCGCTGCGCACCGGATTTATGTCCGGCTGAACGCGGAACGCGTTCATGCCGCCAGGCTAAGCTTGCTCATCCCAGGCTGAGCTTGCTCATGCCAGGCTGAGCTTGGTCATGCCGGGCTGAACGGATGACCGCCTTCGAGCGGCAGAAGCCGCAATCTTCAGTTGTCGGACGCGGATCGCTTCGATCGCCTGGCAGGACGTCGGGCGCTGGCCGCCGTAGTCTTGGGCGTCGAAGTCTTGGGCGATGAAGCCTTTGGCCGTGACGTACTGGGCGTTAGATGCCTTGGGTTGAAAGTCTGTGCTGGAGCCGATTCGGAACCGGCCCGAATGTCGGCGTCGCGCACCTGCTGGCCAAAGTTCAGACCGGTCAGTTGTTCGATCTCGGCCACCGTCGAAAGAAACTCCGATACCCTGGCAATTTCAAGCGGGTCGTCGAATGCCTCGGCACGCTCGCCGAACGCTTCGGGCATCACTTCCAAAACCGGCTTCTGGTCCGCCAGCAGCGCGATGGCGCGCAGGCCACCTTGATCGGACCACAGCGCGATCTTCCAGAACTTCAGCGGAACATGGCTGTCGAAGCGGTAGGGAGGATCGTCCTCGCGGAACACTGGCCCGGCAAACACTGTGACCCGGCCTCGCGTCGTATAAGCGTTGCGCAGCACATACGTTTCCACCGCGCGCCATCTCAGCTTCCCCTTGGAGCCGGGATGGTCAAGCGAGCTTCCCTGATTGAAGAAGCCGACTTGCGGCGCAGCATTGGTATAAAAGAACGTGTCGCGTTCTGCCGCGACCGCCTCCTGATCGACGCCCCATGCGGGGTCGCCGCGAAGCGTAATATGGCCCTTCTGGAACATTCGAGCTATTCGTTCCTTGGATTTTGCGACGGGAAATCCGGGCACATTCTGGCTCGAATAGAATTCCTGGGTCATCTGCTCGCCAAGGTCGATGCGGCGATCGGGCCGGAAAGCATCGCTGGCTTCCGAACCGGAAATCGACTCCACCCCCAATTCGACAAGCGACGGGTTGTCGATGACCGTCTTGTCCTCACGATTGACCGCCTTGGTACGGGACCCATCGATATTGCAGGCGGTGACGAAGGCAATCCTGCGATTTGCGTTCATCAAGATCGAAAAATGATGGTAGCGCAATTCGTGTGGTTCCTCGCCCGGTTTGGCAAGAAGGTTCTTGGCCAACCGGTAGGGTGAATTGGCAACCGTCGGCATTGGCAGGACAAAGCCCGGTATGAAGCCGGGCTCATACCCTCCACGATCGTCGAAGTCCTCTGTTTTCCAACCCGCGGCCTCGGCGATGGCCACGACCTTGGCGGGTTCGCTTGCTGGACCGTCGTTTCGTCTCGCATCGCCTCCGTCGCCGTCGATCAACGGCGCCCGGACATTTATCTCGACGGGAAAAGTCCACGTGACCGAGCCATCGGCATTATGTCTCATCGCCGGCGCGCCGCGATCCGGTTCAGGCCGCTGCACCGGCTTGTCCGGCACGTCTCCGCGACTGTCGGCGTTCAGCCGAACTTTCTCATCCATCATGCGCGGCGTGCCGGACCAAATCGCCAGAGCTTCCGAAACCGCCGATGCCGACGAGCCCGGCAGCCTGGACTTTCTAGCGCCCAGATCGTCAACGATGGCGCTGATCCGTATGCCTTCGTTGATCTCGCGCGCAAGCGCATAGCCAGCTATGCCCGTCACCTCGTGGGACGGGCCGGCCCAATGGTGTAGGGCAATGGGCTCCCATTCGTTGTTGAAGACCGGTGAACCGGACGAACCCTGTTCGGTATCGGCAACATAGTGCAGCACTTGAACCGTTTCGTCGCGGGCCACCAGCCGGTTTTCACGCAGCACCAGTTCCTTGAAGCGGCCATCGGGATGCTGGACGATGTTGGCAATTTCGCCGAGCATATGCTTGTCGCGCGCGTCCGACAGCGAGATAAAACCGAACTCCCCCAGTTCCTTTGGGCCGGAACGCCGCTCGCCGACCCCGATCAGCGTGTAATCCAGACCTTCTATGCTATCGGTCACGAAACAGGATTCAGGATCGAACAGGAACGTCGTCGGCGTGCGCACGGCATTTGCACCGTCCTGCTCATAATCGAACTGGACCTGGAAGCGCCGGGAATCCGCCGGCGACGAAATCACATGGTTGTTTGTGAGGAACAGCCTTGGCCCGACCAGAAAACCCGATCCTTGCGGATTGCCGTTGAGAAAGGCAACGCGCCCGACCGCGTCGGCAGCACGGCGCCCACGCTCCAGAAATGCGACCCCGATGAAATCGAGCGTTGGGCCGAGAACTGCCTCCGGTCCTGGCTGTTTGGCGGCGGCCTTTCTTTCCCCGGCAGATCTCATGTCGATTGCTGCCGATATCATCTCCGCTTCGGTGCGGCTGAGCGACGCCTTTACCTGCAACCTGTCGAGGCGCCTGGAGAGGGTCTGTTCGGCGGCCAGCGGATTGCCGTTGGCGATGTGACAAAGTGAAGCCTCAATTTCGGCGCGCGTTTTCTTGATACGCTGGCGAACTATGTTTTCCACTTGCGCGAATATTTCAAGGTCGACCATATTGCCCTCCTCAACCTTACTTGAGAGAGTGCATATTTACATGAAATGTGCAATATTTTGCCGGCTGTTAGTTTACGGAAGCGGCCTGGTCGCGATTCAACACGCGGCGCCTTTTCGGGCTTACACAGCGCCGCCTCGTCGCCTATAAAAACCGGCTGGCGTGCGGCGGCGCTTTCGTGCCTGGCCGCGCCTTCGGCAATTGAACTTACCGCCCATGGCAGATGATTAGGCGCACAGTAACACTCCCGACGACGCTGCTTGCGGTGGTGGCCGCTCCGCTGATGCTGGCGGAGCTGCCGGCCAACGGCCAGGAGCCGGAGCCCATCATCTCGATTGTGACGGGTCTCGCTCCCGATGACCTTCTGAACGTGCGCGCCACGGCGTCGGCCATGGGCAAGATCGAGGCGCGGTTGCCGAGTGGATCGAGCGTGAAAAATCTCGGCTGTGGCGAGGTCAGCGGCTACAAGTGGTGCAAGGTCGAAGACATTGACGACCCGAAGCTGAGCGGATGGGCACCCGCACGCTACCTCGACCCCATCAATCCCCGGCAAGTGACACCCCAGGCGGCGGCCAATGCGGAGAGCCCTGCCTCTCAACCGCTGCCCGATCTGACAACGCGCCTCGGCGCAACTGCTCCCGAAACGTCGCTGAACTCCGCTGACGCAATCGGCAGGGTGGCTATCGAGGACGCTTACCGCCTGGCCCTGGCCGCTGGCAATCCCTCGACTGGACAGGTTGATGGATCGGCGCCCGCGGCAGTGGATCCCGTCCAGAATTTCGGCGCGACCAATGCGGCGCCTCCGCCCGACGCACAGACCGTTGCACGGCTACAGCCGCCGGGGACACCATTCCCAGGTGCCGGCAACGTCATTCCTTGCGCGCGCTATCTCGGCCAGCCGATGACCAACTGCAAGGCAGGCGTCGCGCGCACCGGCGACAAAACCGACGTGACCGTGACCTGGCCCGACGGCGGCACGCGCATCATCAGCTTCTACGCCGGCAAGCCGGCCGGTTCGAATGGGCCGGGCGAATTCCGCTTCACGCGCGAAGGCAGCCTCAACATGATCCGCGTCGGCGTTGCCGAGCGCTTCGAGATTACGGATCAGTTCGCGCTGGGGGATAGTGGTAGGGGAATGAGGCAGTAGGGCAGTAGGGCAATATGTTTAAAGGCCGCTCGAACCTCTGCCCTACTGCCTCATTTTCGGGGTTACATCCGGCAAAACTCTTCCCTATAAGGCCCTCCTAGCCTGATACCAGAATCGCGAGCACAACCGGCCGGGTCTTCCCGTCCGGTTTTTCGTGCAAGCCGCCTGCCGAACGGACCTTCGATATGCCAAGACGCACCGACATCAAGTCGATCCTGATCATCGGGGCCGGCCCCATCGTCATCGGCCAGGCCTGCGAGTTTGACTATTCCGGCACCCAGGCATGCAAGGCGCTGAAGGAAGAGGGTTTTCGCGTCATCCTGGTCAACTCCAATCCGGCCACCATCATGACCGACCCGGAGCTGGCCGATGCCACCTATATCGAGCCGATCACCCCGGAAGTGGTTGCCAAGATCATCGCCAAGGAGCGGCCCGACGCGCTGCTGCCGACCATGGGCGGCCAGACCGCCCTCAACACCGCTTTGTCGCTGCGCCGCATGGGCGTGCTCGACCGTTACAATGTCGAGATGATCGGCGCCGACGCCACGGCAATCGACAAGGCCGAGGACCGTGCACTGTTTCGCGAGGCGATGAACAAGATCGGCCTGGAAACGCCGAAGTCGATGCTGGCCAACGCCACCGACGTCAAGAATGCCGACCGCAAGACGCACGAGGCCGAACGCGCCGCGCTGAAAGCCGAGAAGCCGGAAAACCTCGACGCCGCGCTAGACGCGCTGGAAACCCGCTGGAACCTCGGCGAAGGTGACCGCAAGCAGCGCTATATCAGCCATGCTATGGCGATTGCAGCACAGGCGCTCGACCATGTCGGCCTGCCCGCCATCATCCGCCCGTCGTTCACCATGGGCGGCACCGGCGGCGGCATTGCCTACAACCGGGCTGAATTCTTCGAGATCGTCCAGTCCGGCCTCGACGCCTCGCCGACCACCGAAGTGCTGATCGAGGAGAGCGTGCTCGGCTGGAAAGAGTACGAGATGGAGGTTGTCCGCGACAAGGCCGACAACTGCATCATCGTCTGCTCGATCGAGAACATCGACCCGATGGGTGTGCACACCGGCGATTCGATCACCGTCGCCCCTGCCCTGACCTTGACCGACAAAGAGTACCAGATGATGCGCAACGCCTCGATCGCGGTGCTGCGCGAGATCGGCGTCGAGACCGGCGGCTCCAATGTGCAGTTCGCCGTCAACCCGGCCGATGGCCGTCTGGTGGTGATCGAGATGAACCCGCGCGTCTCGCGTTCGTCCGCCCTGGCCTCCAAGGCGACCGGCTTCCCGATCGCCAAGATCGCCGCCAAGCTCGCCGTCGGCTACACGCTGGACGAGCTCGAGAACGACATCACCGGCGGGGCGACGCCGGCGTCGTTCGAGCCGAGCATCGATTATGTCGTCACCAAGATCCCGCGCTTTGCTTTCGAGAAATTCCCCGGCGCCGAGCCGGTGCTGACCACCTCGATGAAGTCGGTTGGCGAGGTCATGGCCATCGGCCGCAGCTTCCAGGAATCGCTGCAGAAGGCGCTGCGCGGGCTGGAAACCGGACTGACGGGTCTGGACGAGATCGAGATTCCGGGCATCGGCCACGGCAGCGCGCCCGCCAGCCATGTCGACGACCGCAACGCCATTCGCGCCGCCTTGGGCACGCCGACACCGGACCGGCTGCGCATGGTGGCGCAGGCAATCCGCATGGGCACCTCGCTGGAAGACGTGCACGCAATGTGCAAGATCGACCCGTGGTTCCTCGAACAGATCGCCGGCATCCTCGCCATGGAGGACCGCATCCGCGAGCACGGCATTCCTGATGACGCCGGCAATCTGCGCATGCTGAAGGCGATGGGTTTCTCCGATGCCCGCCTCGCCTCCCTGGTCAGGAAAGACGTCGAAGAAATCCAGAAGATTCGCGACAAGCTCGACGTTCATCCGGTCTACAAGCGGATCGACACCTGTGCCGCCGAGTTCGCCTCGCCCACCGCCTACATGTATTCGACCTATGAGGTGCCGTTCGCCGGCGTGCTCGCCAACGAGGCGCAGGTCTCGTCGCGCAAAAAGGTCGTCATTCTCGGCGGCGGCCCCAACCGCATCGGCCAGGGCATCGAGTTCGACTATTGCTGCTGTCATGCGGCGTTTGCGCTGCGCGACGCCGGCTTCGAGGCGATCATGATCAACTGCAACCCGGAGACCGTCTCGACCGACTACGACACCTCCGACCGGCTCTATTTCGAGCCGCTGACGCCGGAGGACGTGCTGGAGATCCTGCGCACCGAACAGGCCTCGGGCGAGCTGGTCGGCGTCATCGTCCAGTTCGGCGGCCAGACGCCGCTGAAGCTGGCGGATGCGCTGGAGAAGGCCGGCATCCCGATCCTCGGCACTTCGCCCGACATGATCGATCTCGCCGAGGACCGCGACCGCTTCCAGAAGCTGCTGCACAAGCTCGGCCTCAGCCAGCCGAAGAACGGCATCGCCTATTCGGTCGAGCAGGCCCGCCTCGTCGCCGGCGAGCTCGGCTTCCCGCTGGTCGTGCGCCCGTCCTATGTGCTCGGCGGCCGCGCCATGCAGATCATCCACGACGAGAGCATGCTGCAATCCTACCTGCTCGACACCGTGCCCGGCCTGGTGCCGGAGGACATCAAGCAGAAATACCCCAACGACAAGACCGGCCAGATCAACACGCTGCTCGGCAAGAACCCGCTGCTGTTCGACACCTATCTCTCAGGCGCCATCGAGGTCGATGTCGATTGCCTCTGTGACGGCAAGTCGACCTACGTCTCCGGCATCCTGGAACACATCGAGGAGGCCGGCATCCACTCGGGCGACAGCGCCTGCTCGCTGCCGGTGCATTCGCTGCCTTCGAAACTCGTCGACGAGCTGGAGCGCCAGACGGCGGCCCTTGCCCGCGCACTCAATGTCGGCGGCCTGATGAACGTGCAATATGCGATCAAGGACGGCACGGTCTATGTGCTGGAGGTCAACCCGCGCGCGTCGCGCACCGTGCCCTTCGTCGCCAAGACCATCGGCCGGCCCATCGCCAAGATCGCCGCCCGCATCATGGCCGGCGAAAGCCTGGAAGACGCCTTCGCCCATTACGGCGCCATGCCCGACCCCCGCAATCCCGGCCACATCGCCGTCAAGGAAGCAGTCTTCCCCTTCGCCCGCTTCCCCGGCGTCGATATATTGCTCGGCCCGGAAATGCGCTCGACCGGCGAGGTCATGGGTCTCGACCGCGACTTCGCGCTGGCCTTCGCCAAGAGCCAGCTCGGCGCGGGTGTTGATCTCCCCCGCGCGGGCACGCTGTTCGTCTCGGTGCGCGACGAGGACAAGAAAGGCATCCTGCCGGCGGTCAAGCGTCTCGCCGGCCAGGGCTTTAAAGTGCTGGCCACCTCAGGCACGGCGCGCTTCCTCGCCGAGAACGGCGTCGTCGCGGAGAAGATAAACAAGGTGCTGGAAGGCCGCCCGCACATCGAGGACGCCATCCGCAACCGCCAGGTGCAGATCGTCTTCAACACCACGGACGGCCAGAAGGCGGTGTCGGACTCGAAATCGCTGCGCAGGGCGACGCTGATGCAGAAGGTGCCGTATTACACGACGCTGTCGGGCGCGGCGGCGGTGGCCGAGGCGATAGCGGCGTTGCGGGCGGGGAGCCTAGAGGTGCGGCCGCTGCAGGAGTATTTTGCGTGAGGGGCTTCTCCTCCTTTTCGGCAGGGAACCGCATATGACAGCGCCACATATGTGATTACCCTGCGGCGGGAAGCGGGCCGATGAGGATTGTACCGTTTACTTTAGAGCGTAAATTGCCAAACCTAAGCCAACGATGCTTGCGATACTGGCAAAAAAAGCAACAAGTTTGTTTTCAAGAACCCAAGAGACGCTAGTTCGAATACGACCGCCATGCATCTCCCAGCGTGTGGTATTCGTCCTTAGAGAACGATCTTTCACCAACGTTGCGAGATTCGCTAGAATATCCACTTTGCGCAATGTGGATTGATGCAGTCCGCTAAAATTTCGCTCTTCGAACGCTGCCGCTTCTTGCGAGCCCGTCATGAAGTCCAAAGGTCGTATCTGGTTCTTTTCAATTAAAGACTCCATTCGTGGGTGTGATATGTAACCCTTCCCATATATATTTATGATAATTCTCGATAAATCATGCTTTCGTTCGTCGTCAATTACGACAGACGTACCGCCAAGAACTGTATACCGATGCTCGATTGCCGCGAATCCGTAGTTCGCATCACGCATATTCCAGTGCATGAAATGACTGTTCCGGTACGAGCCCACAAATGAAAAGAACGCGTCCAGCATGAGGCGCTCCAATCTATCATAATGCTGCTCAATTTCCCCAAACGCTACGCCTTGGCGCTCAGCAATTTGATGGATAGAAAATGAGTGCGTCTGCGCGTCACTCAACTTGCGAACTGCAATGGACGTGACCCTGGGCGAACGCCCCTCGATCATAGAAACTTTCGCAAGAGTAGTGAATAACCCACGTATTTTTTGCATCTGAAAAAATGCTGTCAATCTCTCGCCATGCTTCTTTCTGCCGGTTCGCATCTGGGGCGGTCATTGTATACCAAATCGGTTCGAGGCAACTCGGTTTGCGACAATTGGGCTTGTGAGCTATAGTCCCTCAGCCTGTATTTAGACGGGCAAAGAGGGCCGCTGGACATCGGCTTTGGACGCCGAGCCAGCGGCTCCCGTGGTCTCAGCCGAGCTGAGCTTAATTCCCGTTTGGACCGGGAATCAATCTGTGGACGCCATCGCGCGTATTACGTTCGCAATCTTGGCCGCTTCCGCTGGTGTCAGATCGTAGGGCAGCCCCTGCACCTGTATCGTCAAGTCCGGTCTAATTGGGATAGGCAGTATCGAAACTGAAGTAGGCGGCGGTGGCGAGAAATTAGCGAATATTTTTTGAGGAATTTCGTCGGGCGACTTGCTGTCTGCTGTGTTAATCGATTTCGGCCGCTCAGAAGACTTTCTTCCGGACGCCTGCGTAGACGGCCTAAACGACATCGGGTTATCTAAATAATTCTTAAAATCATCAATAGCTGATTTTATCCTACTTTTATATGTGTTTAGGCTGTCTGGGGTATAGTTTGCACCAGAAATATTCGAAAACCGAACAAGAAGCTGATCTAGATCTAAAATCGTGACGTCTTCCGCCTCATCTTTTTCAAGTATAGACAGAACCTTGTTCGCCGATGCCTTGCGAGAGCGGGCAGTCGTCGTGTTCATCAAACCCTTCCTCGCAAGGTAGTCGAGGAACTCAAGAAGGGCTTCGCGTGATCGCTTTCCGTTCATTGCAACCATCCTTTCACGGATAGGCTTAGCAGATTCTGGATAAGTTGCAATGATTTTCGTGTCTGAATAGACGTTGTCCATATCTACAACGCTCGTCAGACGAGTATCCGCTCGTGCCATTACGGCGCTTCGACGATTTCCTTGGTCATGACGATCTCCATGGATTGGGATCGACGTTGGCGCAAAGCCCCTCACCCGCCCTCCGCTTCGCTCGGGCGACCTCTCCCCGAGGGGGAGGAGACTTGAAGCGCTGGCGCCAACCTCTTCTCCCCTCGGGGAGAAGGTGGCCGCGAAGCGGCCGGATGAGGGGGCCTGCGCCGACTCCGCGATTGCTTGGAGACTATTCTGCCGGTCGGCGAAGGCCAGTGCCCACGCCCGATTTCCTAGAGAAACCCGATGATTCGTCCGGCGAAAAGCACGGACGTCCACAGCATCAGCGAAACCACCGCCAGCACGGTAGCGCCCCCACCCGCCGGCTCCTCTCCGCCCCTTGCCCGGCACACCCGCATAAACGCGAGGAAGTTGGCGCCGGCGAGAAGGATGAGCGCCAGCTTGGCGAGGAAAACCGGCATCGCCGCATACTCCCTCGCCCTGACTGAAAACAGCAGCGCCCCGGTCACAAGCGCGCCTGCAAACGCACTCAACGCCGTGCGGCGCAGCAGCGCGACCAACGGCGCCTGCGGCAGCGAGCGGAAGGCGCCCAGGATCCTGAGGTCCATGAGCCCGACGCTGGTCAGCAGCGCGCCGATCGACATGATGTGCAGCGCATTGACTATGGGGTAGGCGACGAAGGAGGCCCTCAGTCCCCGCACCAAGGCGAGTTGCTCGATGCCGGCGAAAAACCCGTCCATTCAGGCCGGCGGCACGCGGTCGGGATAGACGTCATAGGTCTTGCCGCCGACGATGATGCGGACCGCCTTCATGCGCTTTTCGCTCTCGTCGCGCGAGCGGTGGCCGATCGCGGTCACCTCGTCGCCGACCTTGGCGACCTCCTCGGTGAAGCCGGCGGCGATCGTGCGCGACGGCGGCGCCATCTCCACCCGCCAGGCCTCTCCCTTCGCGTCAACATCGAGCGTGGCGTGCGGGTTGCCGATATAGATGGCCGTGATCCTGCCCCTGAGTTCGAAAAACCCGTCCTGCGTCCACGACCAGCCGTGATGGGCATAGGCTGCGGTGCCGGCGGCAAGCATCACCGCCGCTGCCAGCGTGGCGCCCCGAATGAAAGGTGACAGCATCGCTCGTCTCCTCGGTTCCGGCATTAGAGGGTAGGTCAGCGCGCCGCAGCGTCAAATCACATAGGGTCTGCGCCGCCCCTCATTGTCCTGCCGGGCATTTCTCCCCGTATAGTGACGGGGAGAAAGGTTGCCGTCGCCACGCATTTCGCCAATCTCCAGAGTTGAAGAAAGTGAGCTGAGTTTGACGCCAGCCCCCTTCTCCCGTCCCTCTACGAGGAGAAGATGCCGGCAGGCAGATGAGGGCGGCGCCGAGCTACGCTAGTGGCAGCAAGCCTCTCTGTACTGCAGCTGCTCCTGCCAGCTCCGCGCCCTGCCCTCCGGGGTAAAATCCATCAGGTTCCACAGGATCTCGCAGGTGCCTATGGCGCGCGGGTCCTGGCCGGGTTCGGGCGGCGCGAAGCCGAGTTCGGAGCTCCAGAAGTGGCGGATGCCGTCGCCGTCGCGGTGGAACACCGACAGCGCGGGGAGCTGCGCGCCATCCTCGGCCTCGGCGTGATAGTCGCGCTTGAAGCTGTTGCCGGCCGACGAGACCAGCCGCATATTTTTCCAGCCGCGGTCGCGGCCGAGCGTCAGCAGGTTTTCCAGCGCGGTCTTGGCCACGACAGCGAAATTGTAGCCGGCGGCCTCGAGGTGGCCAATGGCGCCGTCGAACTGGTCGAGCAGCGCCGTGCAGGACGGGCAAGGCTGGTCCGGTCTGGGCAGCTTCGCCGTGGCGCCGCTCGTCGCCACGTCGCGCGTCTCCTGCGGATGGCGCGGAAACATCATAGAATAGACGATCAGCGTGTCCTTGCCCGGCGCAAACAGTTCCGAAAGCTTGATCCTGGCGGGCTTGCCGTCCGGCCCCAGCCCGTCGAAGACATAGTCCTGTGGCACCAGCCCGCCCGGCGGCAGCGCGCGCCGCGCGACGGCGACATCCTCCATGGCACGGCGCAGCTCGATTTCCTTCCGCAGCAGCTTTTCGCGGGCGGTGCGGTATTCCTGGGACTCGTTGGGAAAGGTGATCATCGTCATCTCCATCTGCCGTGCTTTTTGGCGGCGCGCCGTTCGTGGCAACGCGCCTTGCCTCCCAAGGACGCATCGCGCGAAACGGTTCCGACATTTTTGCGCAGGCGCCGTGGCGACGAGAACCCGGGCTGCCGCCTTCAAAAGGACGAACGGCGCTCCTCACCCCGCCCAATCCACCTCGATCATCCCCAGCCGCTGATAGAGCCTGACGGCGGCCGCGTTCTCGACGGTGTTGGTCTTGAGGTCGACATGCGCAGCACCCCTCACACGAAACACCGCGAAGGCGTGGCGCATCAGCGCCTCGGCTATGCCCTTGCCGCGCGCCTCGGGATGAACGGCAAGATCCTTGACGAACCCCGTCGTCCAGCAGAGCGCGGCGCCCGCCAGCCGCCCCTTGCCGTCGATGACCAGGAAACACAAAGCGGGATCGAATTCCGCGTCGCCCGAAATGCGCGGCCACCATTGGTCGAACGGCCCATCGGCGCCGTCGTCGAACACCGCGGTCAAAAGCGCATGCAAAGCGAGCGCATCGGAGGCTTCGAAGCCGCGCATGAAAAAACCTTCCGGCCAGCGCGGCGCCAGAAGCGTGTCGTCGAGGATCTTGCGCAGTCTTATGTCGTTCGGCGCCGGTGGGCGCGGCTCAGGCATCGGGTTGCATACGGCGCCGCAGGCGGTCGCTGCCGAGGCCGGTTTCGCCCAGCATTCCCTTGCGCTTGGCGTCGTAGTAATAGCCGCTCTGGTAGAGCCGGTCGGCGCGCTTGGGATTGCCGCCCGACACCAGCCAGGCGCCGCGCAGATATTTCACCGCATATTTCAGGTTGGTCTCGGCGTCGAACAGGCCGCTCGCCGGCCCGTCATAGCCCATGCCGCGCGCCGTCGCGTGCTTGATCTGCATCAGCCCCCAATGCCCGTGATTGTAGGCTTTCGGGTTGAAGGTGCTCTCGCGGTTGACGACGCTGCGCACCAGATCGACCGGCACCTGATAAAGCGCGGAATATTTCTCGATCAGCCGTTCGATCTCGCTGCGGGCGCCGGCGTTCGACTGGGCCTCTGCCGGGTCGATCGCGGCCAGAACGGCCGGGTTTTGCGGCACCGTGTAGGCGACCGGCTGAATGCCGGGCATGGCGGCAGTCTGGCCGGTGACCGGCATGGCGACGGCAGCCACCGCGGTGGCTGGCTGGGCACTGGTGGTCATGACGGCCGGGGTCGTTGCCGTCAGCGGCGTCGGCCCGGCAAAGGCGGCGGCCGGCTCGACCGGCAGTGCTGCTGTCTGGGCGAGGCCGGACGGTTCCGGCAGCACCGAAACAGTGTCGGGCAGCGCCAGCGTGAAGCCGGCATCGGTGTTGGCCGAGTTTTCCGTGAAGGCAGGGGCCGGGGTCGCCGGCGAAGTCGAGGTGCAGCCACTGAGAGCGGCCACGGCCAACACCGCCGCTAGGACGGGAAAGAGGAATTTTGCTGGCAAGCGGCGCTCGGGTCCGGTTCGTCGGGTGTTAAGAAGTCCTTACACCAGCATCTTTCCTCGGGCAATCCGCGGTACCCGGTGGTTTTCGGGTGGCGAGCCGGGCCGGGAAATGCGATATTGTTCTGGATTTGTA
Organism: Mesorhizobium sp. M1142; assembly: GCF_040318565.1. Lineage (NCBI taxonomy): Bacteria > Pseudomonadati > Pseudomonadota > Alphaproteobacteria > Hyphomicrobiales > Phyllobacteriaceae > Mesorhizobium > Mesorhizobium sp. M1142. Next base: position 118,621 of record NZ_JAMYMK010000008.1, on the reverse strand, counting down.
CTTCGAAGGATTCCGGAAAGGAGCAGCGCCATGGACGCCTCTCATGCCACCGCCGGCCACGCGGTCTTCGAAACCGTGCTCGGCTACATGGGTATCGCCTGGAGCGAAGCCGGGCTAACCCGGCTCTGCCTGCCGCAGCGCAACCGCGACGCGGTAGAGCGCCGGCTGCTGCGCCATGCCTCCGACGTCGAACAAGCCGTGAAGCCCGAACCGCAATGGGTTGCCGAACTGATCGCGTCGATCAAGGCCTATGCCGCCGGCGAGGACGTCGATTTCTCCGGCGTGCCGGTCGATCTCAGCGGCGTCGACGAGTTCCGCCTGGCGATCTATGACGCGGCGCGAAAACTCGCCTTCGGCGAAACCACCACCTATGGCGAACTGGCCAAACGCGCCGGCCATGCCGGGCTGGCGCGTGAGACAGGCGCGGCGCTCGGCGCCAACCCGGTGCCGCTGGTCATCCCTTGCCATCGCATCCTTGCCGCCGGCGGCAAGATCGGCGGATTTTCCGCGCCCGGCGGCTCGGCCACCAAGGAAAAGATGCTGGCAATGGAAGGCGTACGCGTCGGCCCGCCGCCCCCAGCGCAGGTGTCGTTCGGGTTTTAGCTGTGCTGATATTCAGGTGAGGCCGGCACCCCGCGCACCATCTCGACCAGCCTAATCCGGAAGCAGGCGCCGGCGGAAGCGCCGGTCGATCTCCACCCGCTTGCACTTGTAGACGGTGCACGAATTCGTATCGGCACTCGGCACCGAGGCCCGCGCCCTGACCTCGCCGATGTCGCAGAATTGCTGGCTCCGCACATAGCGGTCGTAGAGCGCCAGGCCCGGCACGCGCGTCGATCTGTAGCGCAGGATGACCGCCCCCTCGCGCGCGATCGTCGCCTGCACCTTGCCGCAGCTCATGCGGGTCGGGTCGTAGCGCGAGACCGCCTGCGCCTCGGCGGCCACCAGCGTCAGGCAAGCGGCAAGCAGAACGATTTTCATGTCCCTCTCCCCAAAACCCAGTCGCGCCCGAAGCCGGCGCGATCCTCCCGCGTCAGGCGCGCAACGACGACGCTCTCACGCGATTGGGGCGGCCGTTGGGCAGCGTTGCCGCCGTGCCATTTTCCGCCCCGTCTTGTTTTTTGCGCGAAGGCATATTATATGCGGTCCATTGATATTTCGGCCGATCGATCCGGGCCTCGCGATATTCGCGTTTGCTGACGTTCTATCTCCAAAATCTCGATACAAACCGGCTGGGTTTCGGTCCAGTCAAACTAAAGCAAACGTAAGGACTATCGAAATGGCAACAGGTACGGTCAAGTGGTTTAATTCCACCAAGGGTTTCGGCTTCATTCAGCCTGATAGCGGCGGCGCGGACGTTTTCGTCCACATCTCCGCAGTCGAGCGTGCTGGACTGTCGACCCTGGTCGAAGGCCAGAAGATCAACTTCGAGATCGAGCAGGACCGCCGCACTGGCAAGTCGTCCGCTGGATCTCTGAGCAAGGCGGCCTGATCTTGAAAATGGCGCGCGCCGGGCGATAGCCCGGGGCGCGCGGCAAGTCACGGATGTACTGGCGGTCGCGCGAGAAGCGCGCCGGAGCGAAAGACCCGACAAGCCGAAGCAGCAGATTGCTGCCGGCCCGGCCAAAACGCTCCCGATCAGGCTACCAAGCATGGGAAGGCGGGATTTTGTCCCGCCTTTTTGCTGTCTGAAATCCGGTGAACCGTCGCCTTGGTCCTATGGGACCACTTTGTGGTTGTTTTTACCCCGGTCATTGTACCATCGACCATGAGCAAGCTTGAACAGATTGAGAAATCCGTCGCCGAACTAAGGCCCCGAAGAGCTCAAGGCGTTTGCCGCATGGTTCGAGGCGCTGCAAGCCGACATGTGGGACCGGGAGATCGAAGCCGACGCCAAGGGCGGCAGGCTGGACAAGCTTGCCGAGCAGGCCTTGGCTGATCATCGCGCCGGCCGGACCCGGCCTCTGTGAATCATTTTGCCACTCCCTCGTTTTGGGAGGCCTACGCAAAACTGCCCTCGTTGAGCAAAGGCGTGCGAGCATTCACGCCACTGGCCGAAGGCCACAAGCCCAACGCCCGGAGCGAGCCGCGAAGCGGCGACAAGCATGACTAAGGCAACCAGTCCAGCGGCACATGCCCCGGATCGGCCTCGACCCGTTGCAGCCAGGCGGCAACCGCCGGATAGGCGTCGAGCTGAAACCCGCCCGTCTCGGCCGTATGCGTATAGGCATAGAGCGCGATGTCGGCGACGCTGAGCGCACTGCCCGCGAAGAAGCTGCTCCCGGCCAGGTGCTGGTCCATGACGCCGAGCGCCTTGTTGCCGCGCTCCAGCGTCACCGCCAGCCGCTCGGGTGTCGCGTCTTTCGCGCGTTCTGGAAAGGTGAGCAGCGCTCTGCGCACCGCGATATAAGGCTCGTGGCTGTATTGCTCGAAGAACAGCCACTGATAGGCCAGCGCGCGTTCGTATCTGTCCGCCGGCAGAAACCGCGTGCCTTCGGCGAGGTAGAGCAGGATGGCGTTGGATTCGGCCAGCCGCCGGCCGTCGTCGAGTTCGAGCAGCGGCACCATGGCGTTCGGGTTCTTGGCGACATAGTCGGGCTTGCGCGTCTCGCCGGTATGCGAGCTGACCTCGACATTGGTGAAAGGGATGCCGAGCTTGGCCATCAACAGGCGCGGCTTGTAGCAATTGCCGCTGTCGATCATTCCATAGAGTATCATCGATGCTCCCCTTGCTCGCAACCACCCGTCTCAAGGCTTGATCCAGCCTCTATCGCGGCAGCGGCGGCTTCATCCAGTGATTTGTTTTGGCGTAACCATCAGCGCCGCTGATGCATTACAGGATATGTCGAGATTCAAGTCAGGCCGAGCCGAGAAGGGCGGGTTCCGAGAACCGGAGCGTACTGTTTGGGTACGTGAGCACTGGAAGCGCAGGACCCCCCGTTCGCAGGCCGGCATCACTTGAATATCGGCATATCCTAGCCGAACAAGGGGATGACGTTGCTGTCCCTGCCAAGCAGCCTGTCGATCGACAGCGGCTCCTCGTCGAACAGCGTTCCGGCCAGCGCCGGCCGGGCAAGGTAAAAGCCCTGCAGCAGGTCGACGCCGCCATCCAGCGCGACGCGCAGATGCGTGGCGTTCTCGACGCCTTCGACCAGCACCTTGGCGCCGCGATCGTGCAGCGTCGAAACCAGCGGCCGGAAAAACCGCTCGGCGGCGGCATGGCGGCAGAATTCGGCGAACCAGGTGCCGTCGATCTTGACGATGTCGGGCTGCACGAGGGCGACCCTTTCTTCGGTAGAATGCCCTGTGCCGAAATCGTCGATGGCAATGCGGACGCCGTCGCGCCGCATCTCGCGCGCCAGGCTGACAAGCACCTTGTCGCCGGCAGCCTGCTCGGTGATCTCGCAGACCAGCATGCCGGGATGCAGGCCGAAATCCGCCAGATGCCTGGTCATCAGCCTGATTTCGGCCAGCGCCCGTGCGGGGTCATCGTTGATCAGCGGATTGTAGTTGAAAAACAGGTCGAGCCCGTCGACGCCGATGTTGCGGAAGTTGCGCAAATGCAGCACCCGGCACATGGTTTCGACAAACAGCCGATCCGCTGCCGGCACACCTTCGAAGAAGATTTGAGGCGCCACCGGCCTGCCTGCACGATGCGGCTCGATCAGTCCCTCGACCGCGACGGCGGCGAGAAACCTGCCGCGCGGCGCGAAGACCGGCTGGTAGGCGCTCCTCAGCCGGAATGCGCCGTAGACGCCATATTCGATGCCGACCTCGTCGGCAAAGATCGCCTCGCCGACCTTGCGCCGCATGTCGGCCCGCCCGGTCACGATGTCACCCTGCGGCCAAAGGCCCGCATCGGCCGCCGCGATGGCGAAACGGCCGCAGAAACCTTCTCAGCATCGGCCGGCACCGCGGCCGCCTGCCCGCTCTTGTCGAAGACGTGGAAGCTGGTTGGCGCAAGCTCGGGGCGCGCCAGCACATAGCCCTGCACCATCGAGGCGCCCGACTTTTCGGCAAGCTCGAGCTGCCAGCCCGTCTCGATGCCCTCGAACACCGTACGGATGCCTTGCTCTTCGAAGCTTGTCACCATGGCGGTCAGCAAGGCGAAGCCGGCACCGGACTCCATCAGCGTCATGATCCAGTCGGCGTCGAACTTGACGATGTCTGGCCTGAGTTCCTTGATGCGATTGATGTCGGATTCGTCGGCGCCGTAATCGTCGACCGCAATGCGCAAACCATTGCCCCTGAGCGCCTCGACGAAATTGTAGAGCGTTTCCTGCGACGCCGATTTCTGCTCGGTGACCTCGCAGACGACGCGGCGCGGATCGATGTCGGCCTCGTGCAGCACCAGTCGCATGTCGCGCAGCGCCTTGTCGGCGATGCCGCGGTCGGTGAACACCGATGGATCGAAGTTGATGAAGATGGAGGCGTCTCGCGGCAGGCAGGCGCCGGCGTTCAGCAGGTGCAGCGTCCGTGTCAGCGCCTCGATATGCAGGCGATCGACCGCCGGACAGCTGTTGAAGAAACTCATTGGCGGCTGCGGCTCGCCGTCGCGGAACGGCCGGATCAGCCCCTCGAACGCGACGACGGACAGCTTGCCCTTGTTGAAGGCGAAGATCGGCTGGAACGCGCTTTGCAGCGTATAGACCCCCCAGACACCGCTGGCGGTGCCGTCATCATGGCGGATGATATGGGCAAGCTCGATGCTGCGCGTCACGGTTCCTCGCTATGCGAGACTGGCGGACCGGCTACGGTCCCTGCCGTTCAAGCTTTTACCGATCGTTGATGAATTTATTGTTGCCAGCATTGCGCGCTGGCTCATTCGACCATGCCTGCGCTGGGCTTGCGCTTGACCAGATGATGCGACATGAGAGGCGCCGCGGCGCCTTCGCCGCGCCGGTCTTCCTGGAGATATCTGTCATGGCCTTTCTTGCCGACGCCCTTTCCCGCGTAAAGCCTTCCGCGACCATCGCGGTGACGCAGAAGGCGCGCGAGCTGAAAAACGCCGGCCGCGACGTGATCGGGCTGGGCGCCGGCGAGCCGGACTTCGACACCCCCGACAACATCAAGAGCGCCGCGATCGAGGCCATCCGCCGCGGCGAGACGAAATATCCGCCGGTCTCCGGCATCGTGCCGCTGCGCGAGGCGATCGCGAAAAAATTCAAGCGCGAGAACAATCTCGACTATCGACCGGAGCAGACCATCGTCGGCACCGGCGGCAAGCAGATCCTGTTCAACGCCTTCATGGCGACGCTGAACCCCGGCGACGAGGTGATCATCCCGCGGCCTTACTGGGTGAGCTATCCCGAAATGGTGGCGATCTGCGGCGGCACCTCGACCTTTGCCGACACCTCGATCGACAACGGCTTCAAGCTGACGGCGGCCGTGCTGGAAAAGGCGATCACGCCGCGCACCAAATGGCTGTTGATGAACTCGCCGTCGAACCCTTCGGGCGCCGCCTATACCGAAGCGGAGCTCAAGAGCCTGGCCGACGTACTGTTGAAGCATTCCCATGTCTGGGTGCTGACCGACGACATGTACGAGCACCTGACCTATGGCGACTTCGTCTTCAAGACCATCGCCGAGGTCGAGCCTAAGCTCTATGAGCGCACGCTGACCATGAACGGCGTGTCCAAAGCCTATGCCATGACCGGCTGGCGCATCGGCTATGCGGCAGGCCCGGTGCCGCTGATCAAGGCGATGGACATGATCCAGGGCCAGCAGACCTCCGGCGCCTGCACCATCGCCCAATGGGCGGCGGTCGAAGCGCTGAACGGGCCGCAGGATTTCATCCCGAAGAACAAGGCGATCTTCCAGGGCCGGCGCGATCTCGTCGTCTCGATGCTCAACCAGGCGCGCGGCATCACCTGCCCATCGCCGGAGGGTGCGTTCTACGTCTATCCCTCCTGTGCCCAGCTGATCGGCAAGACGACCAAGAGCGGCAAGGTGATCGACAGCGACGAAACCTTTTGCTCGGAACTGCTCGAGGCCGAGGGCGTGGCGGTTGTTTTCGGCTCGGCCTTTGGCCTCGGCCCGAACTTCCGCATCTCCTACGCCACGTCGGAGGCTCTGCTCGAAGAAGCCTGCACGCGCATCCAGCGCTTCACCGCCGCGCTGGTCTGAGACGTTTCAGCCGCCATACTGCTCGTCGCTGACCTTCTCCAGCCAGTCGGCATGCACGCCCTCCAGCGCCTCCTGCATGGCGATGTGCGTCATCGCCGATTTCGGCGCGGCGCCGTGCCAGTGCTTTTCGCCGGGCGCAAAGGAGACGACGTCGCCGGCCCTGATCTCCTGGATCGGCCCGCCCCAGCTTTGCGCGAGACCGGCACCGGACGTGACGTAGAGCGTCTGGCCGAGCGGATGCGTATGCCAGTGGGTCCGGGCGCCGGGCTCGAATCTGACCAGCGTGGCGCGTAGCCGCGCCGGTGCCTCCTTCTCGATGATCGGCGTCTGCAAAACCCGGCCAGTGAAGTATTTTTCCGGCGCAACAATCGTCGGCACGCTGCCACAGCCAATAATCTTCATCGTCGCAAATCCTCGATCCAATCCAGTGTCTTAGAGACTACCACTTTCGTCCGATGCCGGCTGCATCTCCTGCCGGCTGCGGGCAAAACGCGGCCAGAACAGGCCGGCACGTCCGCTATAGGCCTGGTAGGCACCGGCCAACCTTGTACGTGAAAATTTTCGCTCTTCGTCCAAGGCCGCGATCACATAGATCGCAACGATGCCGGCGACCGGCACGACCGCCCACACCGACCAGGTCGCGATACCCCATCCGATCCAGAAGATGATGTAGGATGTGTAGAACGGATGACGGACATGGCTATAAGGGCCTTCGGTCACCAGGCTGTCGGGATTGTCCGGATCAAACGCGAAACGCAGCCGCGCCTTGCGCGAAACCGAGATCGCCCACCAGAACAGCGCCGAGCTTGCCAGTTCGACGGCAAACCCGCCGATCTTCGCTGCAACCGGTTGCCGCTCGATCCATAGCAGCGCCAGAAAGAACAGCGCCGTGCCGACCACGACGGCCGAAATGATCATGGCGCCTTGAGACATGCTCGGCGACTGGAAATGCCCGCGCATCGACCAGGCATATTGGCCGAGCGTCGCGATGCTGCTGATCGAGAGGAGAAGGTCGAGCGTGGATTCCATCATCAGGCTCCGGGGGTTAGCTGTGGTGGATTCGGCCATCATAGCCGGCAGAAACCGAGAAATCATTTCTTAACCACCGTTCTAAACAACATGGTGACCTCAGCATGCGATGTTGACCTCGAGACAATTCGAAGGTCCAACCGGATATGGCCGTTTCCCACCGCACGATCCGCACGCCGCAAGCGGATTTGCGCCTCAGCCAGTCGTCGGGACCCGGCATCCCGCTTGTCCTGATCCACGGCTCGGGCAGTTCGCGCACCGTATTCGCCCGCCAGTTCGACAGCCCGTTGGCCGCCGCCCATCGGCTGATTGCTTTCGACCTGCCCGGCCATGGCGAATCGTCGGACGCCCGCGATCCGGCGACGGACTACACCATCGCCGGCCTTGCCCAATCGGCGGCTCAGCTCCTCGATGCCTTGGGCATCGGTCGCGCCGTTGTCTTCGGCTGGTCTCTTGGCGGGCACGTGGCAATCGAGCTCGCGAGTTTTCACCGCGCCGTCGGCGGGCTGATGCTGACCGGCGCGCCGCCGGTATCGAAGGGTCCTTTCGGCATGCTGCGCGGCTTCCATGCGCATTGGGACATGCTACTGGCGTCCAAAAAGACGTATTCCGAACGCGATGCCGAGCGCTTCGAAACGCTCTGCTTCGGAGACACCGCCGACCCGTCCTTTCGCAAAACCATCCTGCGTACCGACGGCCGGCTGCGCGCCGCGGTGACGCGCGGCATGCTCACCGGCAAGGGCGCCGACCAGAGACAGGTGATCGAGCAGGCCGCGTTTCCGGTCGCCGTCGTCAATGGCGAGAACGACCCGTTCGTCCGGCTCGGCTATTTTGAAACGCTCGCCTACGGCTCGCTGTGGGAGCATTGCCACATCATTCCCGGTGCCGGGCATGCGCCTTTCTGGGAGCGTGCGGACCTGTTCAATCCGTTGCTCGCGCGCTTTGCCGAGACGGTGTCAGTGCAGCGCATTGAGGCAACGCCACTGGCGTCGCGCCGAACCGGCACCGGCTGAACCGGCCCCAACTTCAAATCCCTTCAACCTCAAATCCCTTGCCCTCCCGGCCTGCCCGTGGGACGATGCCCTTTGGGTAGGTGGCAAATTGAAAAAAGCCTCGCCCGCGACGGCCGACAGGCCGGCCGCCGCTCACAGGGAAACGCCTGAGTGGAGGTCAGCCATGGGTACTCGCGCCGGAGGACGACGCACGGGACCGAAATGCATTGCCATAGTCGGTCCCTTTGCAAGCGGTAAGACGACACTTCTCGAAGCCATACTCGCCCGTACAGGCGCCATTCCCCGCCAGAATCCCGTTTCGTCCGGAAATACCGTTTCCGATCATTCGCCGGAAGCGCGCGCTCACGGCATGAGCGTCGAGGCGACCTTCGCCACAACCGATTTCATGGGCGAGCCGTTCACCTTCGTCGATTGTCCCGGCTCCATCGAATTCTCCTTCGAAGCCGAGCCGGTGCTGGCTGCCTGCGACGTCGCCGTGGTCGTCGCCGAGGCTGACGAGAAGAAGATCCCTGCCCTGCAGCTGATCATGCGCAAGCTCGACGATCTCGGCGTGCCGCGTATGCTGTTCCTGAACAAGGTCGACAAGGCGATATCAGGCGTGCGCGACACGCTGAAGATGCTGCAGCCGGCAAGCACGGTGCCATTGCTGCTGCGCCAGATCCCGCTGCGCAAGGACGGCGTCGTCATCGGCTCGATCGACCTCGCTCTGGAGCGTGCCTACATCTATCGCGAATATGCCGAGAGCGAGGTCGCCCAGATCCCGAGCGACGACAAGGCGCGCGAGCTCGAGGCGCGCTTTTCCATGCTGGAGACGCTCGCCGACCATGACGACCGCCTGATGGAGCAATTGCTGGACGAGATCGAACCGCCAAAGGACGCGATCTTCGATGACCTCGCCGCGGATCTGCGCGACGGCACGGTGACGCCGGTGCTGATCGGCACCGCCGAGAAGGGCAACGGTGTGCTGCGCCTGTTGAAGGCGATCCGTCACGACGCACCCGATATCGCGGCGACGCGCCAGCGTCTCGGCGCTCCCGACGGCAATGCCACCGTGGTCCAGGTGATGAAGACCATCCACACCGCGCATGGCGGCAAGCTGTCGGTCTCGCGCATCCTGTCCGGTCAGGTCGCCGACGCCGCCGAGCTGTTCCTTCCCAGCGGCGAGACGGCAAAGGTCTCCGGCATCTACAAGATGCTCGGCAAGGACCAGGTCAAGCTGACTTCGGCCAAGGCCGGCGACACGGTGGCGCTCGGCAAGCTGGACGCCGTCAGGACCGGCCAGACGCTGAGCTCGACCAAGGGCGGCATCAAGCCTCTGGTTACGCTGGCGCCGCCGCAACCGGTCTTCGCCTTCGCGCTGCGGCCGAAAGAGCGCAAGGACGAGGTCAAGATGTCGGCGGCCATCCAGCGCCTGGCCGAGGAAGATCCCTCGCTCAGTCTGCATCACAACCAGGATTCAGCCGAAACCGTACTGTCCGGTCATGGCGAGATGCATCTGCGCGTCGTGCGCGAGCGGCTGGAAGGCAAGAACCAGATCCCGGTCGAAGGCCATGTGCCGGCCGTGCCGTATCGGGAGACTATCCGAAAAGCGACGCAGCAGCGCGGCCGCCACAAGAAACAGTCGGGCGGCCACGGCCAGTTCGGCGACGTCGTGCTGGAGATCAAGCCGCTGCCGCGCGGGTCCGGTTTCCAGTTCACCGATACGATCACCGGCGGCGTCGTGCCGAAGACGTACATCCAGTCGGTCGAGACCGGCGTGCGCGATTACCTGAAATCCGGCCCGCTCGGCTTTCCGGTCGTCGATGTTGCCGTCAACCTTTCCGACGGCTCCTACCATGCGGTGGATTCCTCCGACATGGCCTTCCAGATGGCGGCGAAGCTGGCGATGAAGGAAGGCATGGCCGCCTGCTCGCCGGTGCTGCTCGAACCGGTGATGAAGGTCGAGATCGTCACGCCGTCGGATGCGACGTCGAAGATCATCGCGCTGATCCCGCAGCGGCGCGGCCAGATCCTCGGCTACGACGCGCGGCCCGACTGGCCGGGATGGGACGTGGTTGAGGCGACCATGCCGCAGGCCGAGATCGGCGACCTCATCATCGAGCTGCGCTCGGCCACGGCTGGTGTCGCCAGCTATCGGGCCGTCTTCGACCACATGGCCGAACTCACCGGGCGGTTGGCCGACGAAGCGCTGAACGCCAACGGCAAGGCCGCCTGAAACAGCTTGCGGCGGCCAGAGCACAAGGATGCACACAAGGAAACGGCGCCCGGATCATTCGGGCGCCGTTTCGTTGCGGACCGTCTTCGTGGGAGGCGAAACGGCAGGTCCGCCGCATGCTTGCCGCCGGTGTCTGGCGGCGGAGGATGGTTCGGACGCGGTAGCTGCCTGAGCCCGGGTCGTCCGAGTGATGCCCCCATCCCCCGGACGAGCCACACCGCGTCCTATGCTCTGCTTACCCGATTTGGCGTGCCAACGCATGTTACCCGAGGTTACATGTCACTGTTACGCGCCAGTTCCGGCCGATTTTCCGGCGAAGTGTTGGTTTCGGGCAACAAAAAAGCCGGATCAATGAAGACCCGGCTGAGTTTGATTGGAAGTGCCTGTTAAGGCTAACCTCCAGAGGGGAACACTCGAGAGCGCTAATGGGAGGAGAACGCGCTCAGGAGATGATCTATATATGTGCTCTTCATGCCCAAGAAACAAGCATCTATTTTGCAACACTCACATGCAAAAAGGCGCCGGCTGTGGTCTAATCCGTCCCGAAGCGCAATAGGACCAGTTGAATCGCTGAAATACAGCGTGCGGCAAGGCAAAAATCGATCCGCAGCCGCGAATCAGCAGCGATTCCTGCTCGGAAAGTCGAAAAACGCAGAATGACGTGGAATCGTGCAGCACGCGTTTGTTTTTTCGGCAGCCAGACCTTGCTGGTGCATGCCGCCCAAAAAGCCCGCCATCGAGCTTGACCTGAGGGTGTAGCGGTTTGGGTTACATGCCGGACAAGACCTGAAGCGCTTTGCAGGAGACCGTTCAAGGCCGCACCCGTAAGGAGAGCTATATGCGAGCCACATCGGCGATCGCCGGCAGCGTCATCTTCCTTGCGGCAGCGCCCGGCGTGGTCGCCGGACTGCTGCCTTGGCTGCTGACCGATCGCTATCGCCTGCCCTGGTCGAGACTGCCCGGTTTCGTTCCTGTGGGCTGGCTGCTGATTGTCGCCGGCACAATCGTGCTGCTGCACGCCTTTGCCCGTTTTGCCCTGGAGGGCCTGGGTACGCCAGCCCCGGTCGCGCCGACCGAGAGGCTGGTCGTCGGCGGCATTTATCGCCATGTCCGCAACCCGATGTACGTCGCCGTGCTGTCGATCGTCCTCGGCCAGGCACTGCTGTTTTCGAGCGGGACGGTCGCCGCCTATCTAGTCATCGCCGCGGCCGCCATGATCTCCTTCGTGAAACTATATGAGGAACCGACGCTTGCCCGCCGCTACGGCGCCGAATACGAAGCCTACCGCCGGGCCGTACCAGGCTGGCTGCCCCGGCTGACGCCTTGGCGCGGGTAATTTCTGGACGCCGACAATTGGCGAAACCGGCGGGACAGCTCCTTCTCCCCGTCACTATACGGGGAGAAGTGCCCGGCAGGGCGATGAGGGGGCATCAGGACTGCCCATCGAAGGGCAAGTGCGACAAAGGCTGGCGCTGCCCCTCATCTGGCTGCCGCCAGCTTCTCCCCATATACTGACGGGAAGAAGGACGAATTCGCCGAAGCCTTCGCCAATCGCCCGACGTTGCTCAGAAGTCGACGAGCGGCACTGGTAACTAAAACGACCAGCTGCGCGCCTTGGCGATGATGAAATCGCGGAAGACATGCAGCTTCGCCTGGTTCTTCATCGCGTCGGGATAGGCGAAATAGGTATCGAAGGACGGCACTTCGGTTTCGGGCAACAACTGCACCAGCCCGGAATCCTTGCTGACCACATAATCCGGCAGCATGGCGATGCCGGCGCCGCCCTGCACCGCCCGCTTGATCGACAGTATGTCGTTGATCTGCAGCGTCGGCACCCTTTGCCCGCCTTCGAAATCGCCGACCGTCTCCAGCCAGTTCAGTTCCGACAGATGCGCCGGCACCGGGACGCCGAAGGTGACGATGCGATGGGCCTTCAGCTCGGCGATCGAATTCGGCTTGCCGTATTTATTCACATAGGAGGGCGCCGCGTAGAGATGGAAATGCACGGTGAACAGGCGGCGCTGGATGAGGTCCGGCTGCTGCGGCTGGCGCAGCCTGATGGCGCAGTCGGCCTGGCGCATGGTGAGATCGAGCTCCTCATTGGCCAGGATGAGCTGCAGGCTGACCTCGGGATAGAGCTCAATGAATTCCTGCACGCGCTCGGTCAGCCAGCCGGCGCCGAGGCCGACCGTGGTCGTCACCCTGAGCACGCCGGAGGGCCGGTCCTTGGTTTCGGTCAGTCGCGATTTGATGGTTTCAAGCTTCATCAGCACGTCGTGTGCCGTGCGGAACAGCATCTCGCCTTGCTCGGTCAGCACCAGGCCGCGGGCATGGCGATTGAACAGCGGCACGCCGACGTCATGCTCGAGCGCGCTGACCTGCCGCGAGATCGCCGATTGCGACAAATGCAGTGTTTCCGCGGCATGGGTGAACGACCCCGCTTCCGCTGCGGCGTGAAACACGCGTAGCTTGTCCCAATCCAACGCCATGATTTCCCCTCGTCCTGTTTTCTGGCGTCCGCCTGTTTTGGCGTCTGAATGAAAAATCAGGCTTTTGCGCGGCTTGTCTCAGCCGCTTGTTCAACAATCACTCCGCCGCTTCGCGGTGAACCTCGATCCCCGCCAAATATTTTTCCGCCTCGAGCGCGGCCATGCAGCCGAGACCGGCCGCCGTCACCGCCTGGCGGTAGATGTCGTCGGTCACATCGCCGGCGGCGAACACACCCGGCATATCGGTGCGGGTCGAATCCGGCGCCGTCCACAGATAGCCGTTCGGCTTCTGCTTCAGCTTGCCGGCAAACAGCTCGACCGCCGGCGCGTGGCCGATCGCCACGAACACGCCGTCGACCACCAGATGCATCTCCTGCCCGGTCACCACGTTGCGCAGCTTCAGCCCTTCGACCGACGGCGGCAGCGGCGCCTTGCCGGGCCTGCCGGTGATCTCGTCGACCACCGTGTCCCAGATGATGCGGACATTGTCTTTCTGCAGCAGCCGCTCGCGCAGGATGCGCTCGGCGCGGAAATCGCTGCGCCTGTGGATAACGGTGACGCTCTTGGCCAGGTTGGAGAGATAGAGCGCTTCCTCCACAGCCGAATTGCCGCCGCCGATCACCGCGACATCCTTGCCGCGATAGAAGAAGCCGTCGCAGGTGGCGCAGGCGGAGACGCCAAAACCCATGAAGGTCTGTTCGCTCGGAATGCCCAGCCATTTCGCCTGCGCGCCGGTGGCGATGATCAGAGCGTCGGCGGTATAGATCGTGCCGGAATCGCCCTTGGCGCGGAACGGCCGCACGTTCAGGTCGACCTCGGTGATGATGTCGTTGACGATGTCGGTGCCGACATGCTCGGCCTGCCTGAGCATTTCGCTCATCAGCCATGGACCCTGGATCGGTTCGGCGAAGCCCGGATAGTTTTCGACGTCGGTGGTGATCATCAGTTGCCCGCCCTGCTGCAGGCCGGCGACCAGCATTGGCTTGAGCATGGCGCGGGCGGCATAGATTGCCGCCGTATAGCCGGCGGGGCCGGAGCCGATGATGAGAACAGGCGCGTGCTTGGTGATCATGAAAAGCCTCTGCGGGGAGCAGCCATGGATTGTGGCATGAACTCTCGTCGATTGTTGCGCGTAATGTAAGTGTTGCCTGCGACGCCAGCAAGGCAAGTTGCCGTTCGTCCCCGGAAAGCTTCGGCGCCGGCGACGGCGACAAGCAACCGCAGCAAGATGCTGCGAAAATCCTCGATCCAGCGGATGGAATAGACAGCAAAGTCGTTTAACTACAAAGTCGCGAAAGATTCTTTCGCGTCACCACGGAAGCCGCCATGCCGATCAAGGCCGATCTCGATGCCATCGACTGGAAGATCCTGCGCGAGCTTCAGCAGGACGGACGCATGACCAATGTCGAACTGTCGAGCCGCGTCGGCATTTCGGCGCCGCCGTGCCTGCGCCGCGTCCGGCGGCTGGAAGAGGCCGGCATCATCCGCGGCTACCGTGCCCTGCTCAACGCTCCGGCACTCGGCCTCGACGTCGTCGCCTTCTGCCTGATCGGCCTACATCACCAGGCCGACGCCGAGCTCAAGACCTTCGCCGAGCGCACCCGCGGCTGGCCGATCGTGCGCGATGCCTGGATGGTGTCGGGCGAATCCGATTTCCTGCTGCACTGCGTGGCGAGCGATCTCGGCACCTTCCAGACCTTTGTCATCGAGGAACTGGCCTCGGCCCCCAATGTCGATACGGTGCGAACCGCGCTGACCATCCGCCGGGTCAAGGACGAAGGGTTGGTGGCGTTTTCGGCTTGAGACCAGGCAAAGCCCCGGAGAAACAAAACCCGGAAACAAAAAACCCGCCTCGGCGGGCGGATCGTCGGTGGGAATCATCACCGTAGTTGAATTAGTAGCATAGCTGCCGGCACAAAGCAAGAACAAAATGTGGCTATGCGTCAAATAATACAGACTGGCGCTGCCCTCACCTTACCTTCCCCGTGAAGGACGGGGAGAGGGGTCGCCAGCGTTGCGGCTACTTCTCCCCGTTGACAATTGACGGCCTCTACCGGCCTGGCGCAATCACCCTGCGTCGCAGAGGCGCGTTTCGACCAGTTCGCAGAGATGGTGGTAAAGGCACAAATGCCCCTGCTGGATGATCGGCGTCGAGGTCGAGGGTACGTTGAGCAGGATGTCGGAGAGCGGCTTCAGCTTGCCGCCGGTGTCGCCGGTCAGGCTGACCACCGTCATGCCCATCATGCGCGCTTGCTGGGCGGCGGCGAGGATGCTTGGCGAATTGCCGCTGGTCGAGATGGCGATCAGCACGGCGCCTGCCGAACCATGCGCCTCAACCTGGCGCGCAAACACCGTGTCGAAGCCGTAATCATTGCCCCAGGCGGTCAGCACCGCCGCGTTGGCCGGCAGCGCGATGACGTTATAGGCCTTGCGCTCCCTGAGGAAGCGGCCGACCAGCTCGCCGGCGATATGGATGGCGTCGCTGGCCGAGCCGCCATTGCCTGCGATCAGCAGGGCCTTGCCCTGCGAAAGCGCGGCGACGACGGCGCTGACCGCCCGCTCCATCTCGCTGGTCAGGTCGCGCTCGACCATCGCCGAAATCGCGGCCGCCGAGCGGGCCAGGTAATCGTTCAGTTCGGACATGAAACCCTCAGTTCCCGGCGCGCAATCTGCCGATGGTGCCGGTCGTGCTCTTGCCGGCGACGAGATCGACCAGCACGACGCGCCCGCCGGCCTTCTGCACGACATCGGCGCCAACCACCTGATCGACCGTATAGTCGGCGCCCTTGACCAGTATGTCCGGGCTCAGCGCCTCGATCAGTGAAAGCGGCGTATCCTCCTCGAAGATGACGACGGCGTCGACCGAGGCAAGTGCTGCAAGGACGCAGGCCCTGTCATGCTGGTCGTTGACCGGGCGCCCCGGCCCTTTCAGCCGGCGCACCGAGGCATCGCTGTTGAGACCGAGCACCAGCCGGTCGCACTGGCTGCGCGCCGCATGCAACAGGCTGACATGGCCGGCATGCAGGATATCGAAACAGCCATTGGTGAAACCGACGCTCAAGCCCTCGTCCTTCCACGCTGCCACCAGCCGCGCCGCGGCCGCGGCATCGAGGATGGCATCCTTGTGGGCGACCGGACCATGCGAGCGAAACAGCGCACCGGTGAGTTCCTCGATCGTCAGCCGCGCGGTGCCGCGTTTGCCGACGACGACGCCGCCGGCGGCGTTGGCGATCGATCCGGCCAAGACACGATCAGCCCCTGCTGCAAGAGCCAGCGCGAAGGTCGCGATTACCGTGTCGCCGGCGCCCGAAACGTCGAACACTTCGCGCGCCTGCGTGGCGATATGGCGGGCGTCGTCCGCACCGACGACGCTCATGCCCTTTTCGCTGCGCGTCGCGACGACGAAATCGAAACCGTGCGCCGAAATCAGCTGGCGCGCCGCCGCCTCGATCTGGTCATCGGCAAACACTGCGTGGCCGACCGCCTCGCCGAGTTCCTTGCGGTTGGGCGTGATTGCCGTCGCGCCGGCATAACGCGCATAATCCCTACCCTTCGGGTCGACCAGCACCGGCTTGCCCGCTTCCCGGCAGATCGAGATCAGCTCACCGGCGACGCCGTCGAGCAGCACGCCCTTGCCATAGTCGGACAGGATGACGATGTCGGCGCGCACCAGCGCTTCGCGAAAATGCCCGACCAATGTCGCGTGCTCGGCATCGCCCAGCGGCTTGATTTCCTCTTCGTCGAAACGCAGCACCTGCTGGTTGAGCGCGCTGAAGCGGCTTTTGGACGACGTCATGCGATCGGCATCCTGCGACAGCCCGCCGGTGTCGACGCCAAATTCGCCGAGCATGCGCATGAGGTTCTTGCCGGCCTCGTCGGCGCCGATCACCGAGACCGGTATGACGGCAGCGCCGAGCGAAACGATGTTGGCCACGACATTACCGGCGCCCCCCATCGCCAGCGTTTCGCCGCGCCCGTGCAGCACGGGGATCGGCGCTTCCGGCGAAATGCGCTCGATCACGCCGTTGACGAAACGGTCGAGGATGAAATCGCCGACCACCAGCACGGTGGCGCTGCCGAAGCGCGAAATGGCGCGGTGAAGAGGTTCGGGAGAGGGCAGCTTGATCATGTCAATGCGTGGGAGAGCCGATTTTCGGTGACGGGGAATTCGATTGGCAGGGCCGGCCGTTCATGGCGATGCCGATATACCGCAATTTCAGCCGACGCAACGGCAGGCCTTCGACCGATGACGGCGGCGAGGCAATGCGTCAGCTTTTCTGCAACGCGACATGCACGCCCAGTCCGACAAGCACCGCACCGCCGGCCCGCCGCATCAGGCGCTGCGCCCGGCTCGACTGCCGCAGCCTGGCGATCACTGCGCCGGCCAGCACCACGCAAACAATGTCGGCCGACGAGAACATCAAATTGACGATCGTTCCAAGCACGACGAACTGCAGCCACACCGGAAACGCCGCCGAGGCATCGATGAACTGCGGCAGGAACGCCATGAAGAAAATCGCCGTCTTGGGGTTGAGCACCTCGACGGCAACGCTCTCGAAAAAGGCGCGGCGGGCGGATTTCGGCTGAATTCCCGGCAAGACAACGTCGCTTTGCGCCTTGGCGCGAAACAGCGAAACACCGAGCCAGATCAGATACAGCGCACCGACCAGCTTGACCGCCATGTAAAGCACCGGCACGGCATGGAACAGCACCGACAGGCCGACAGCGGCGGCGAAGACATGAACGTAGCCGCCAAGATGGATGCCGAGCGCCGCCATCAGGCCCGACCAGCGGCCGCGCGCCATGGTTTGCGCAGCGGCATAGAGCATGGCGGGGCCGGGGATATAGGCGAAGATCGCCGTGGTGGCGAAAAAGGCGACAAGCAGTTCGGTTGACGGCATTACCTTGCTCCTGTCGCCGGTTGGCCGGCAGGCCGACTGAAACGTGACGTTTGCGGCGGCACTGTGGCGCTCATCCAACCGCCCCGCCACCTGCTTTATCGACAGGCCTGCCGGCCTCCCCTATAAGGGCCGGAATCGGCAAGCAACGGCAAGTCAGGGCGTACTAATATGATCATCGTCACGGGCGGCGCCGGCATGATCGGTTCCAACATCGTCGCCGCGCTCAACGCCGACGGTTTCAGCGACATCCTCGTCGTCGACGACCTCACCGACGGCCACAAGATCGCCAATCTCGCCGACCTCGAGATCGCCGACTATCTCGACAAGGACGACTTTCTGGCGCGGATGGAGGCCGGTGATCTCGGCCGCATCGAGGCGGTTTTCCACCAGGGTGCCTGCTCGACCACCACCGAATGGAACGGCAAGTTCATGATGGAGGTCAACTACACCTATTCGAAGCACCTGCTGCACGCCTGCCTGGCCTTGCGCGTACCCTTCCTCTATGCCTCGTCCGCTTCGGTCTATGGCGGCGGCGCCGAGTTTCGCGAGGAGCCGGAATGCGAGCGGCCGCTGAACGTCTATGCCTATTCGAAAAAGCTGTTCGACGACTATGTCCGCCGCACCGTTTTCGATACCGACCATTCGCCGGTGGCGGGCCTGCGTTATTTCAACGTCTACGGTCCGCGCGAGGCGCATAAGGGCGCCATGGCCTCTGTCGCCTTCCATTTGTTCAACCAGGTCGAACGCGGCGAAAACCCCAAGCTGTTCGGCGCCTATGGCGGTTTCGGGCCCGGCGAGCAGAGCCGCGACTTCATCCATGTCGGCGATGTCGCCGACGTCAATCTGTGGCTGTGGAAACGCGGTTCCAGCGGCATCTTCAACTGCGGTACCGGCAAGGCCCAGCCGTTTCGCGCCATTGCCGAAACGGTGATCGATACGCTCGGCAAGGGCCAGATCGAATTCATCGAGTTTCCCGACCACCTCAAGGGCAGCTACCAGAGCTTTACGCAAGCTGATATGTCCCGCTTGCGCGCAGCCGGTTACAATGGCCAGTTCCGCACAGTGGAAACCGGCGTCAGAGACTATGTCGAATGGCTGAAAGCCCAACGATCCTCGTGATCGGCCCACGCTGGGTGGGCGACATGGTGATGGCGCAGTGCCTGTTCCAGGCACTGAGGGAGCTTCATCCGAACGCCGCCATCGACGTGCTGGCCCCGGCGTGGGCAGCACCGCTGGTCAAGCGCATGCCCGAAATCCGCCAGCAGATCGACCTGCCGCTGCAATCCGGCGCGTTCGAATTCCGCGTCAGAAGGCGCTTCGGCCGCCTGCTGCGCGGCCGCTACGACATGGCCTTTGTCCTGCCGGGAAGCTGGAAGTCGGCGCTGATCCCGTTCTTTGCCGGCATTCCGCGCCGTGTCGGCCATCTCAAGGAAATGCGCTACGGGCTGCTGACCGACGTCGTGCCCTTGCCCGATCGCCTGAAACGGCGCACCGCGCAGGCCTATTTCAGCCTTGCCCGCGGCGGCGCCTTCCATGCGCCGAAGCTCGCCGTCGATCAAGCCAGCCAGGCGGCACTGCTCAGCCGTTTCGGGCTGACGGCGGGGAAATTCGTGGCAGTGATGCCCGGCGCAGAATTCGGCCCGGCCAAACGCTGGCCGAGCGAACACTATGCCGGCCTTGCCCGCGAGATGATGGCGAAAGGTTTTGGCGTCGCGCTGTTCGGATCGAAGAACGACGCTGAGGTGACGGCTGAAATCGCGGCGCTGGCGCCGGGCGCCTCCGACCTTGCCGGCCAGACGCGGCTGGAGGATGCCATCGACCTGATCGCCGCCGCGAGGCTCGCCGTCTCCAACGACAGCGGGCTGATGCATGTCGCCGCCGCCGTCGGCACGCCGGTCGTCGCCGTCTACGGCTCGACCTCGCCCGACAACACGCCGCCGCTCGCCGAGCACCGCGAACTGGTCTGGCTCGGCCTGTCCTGTTCGCCCTGCCACAAAAAAATCTGCCCGCTCGGTCATCTCAACTGCCTGAAGACGTTGGAGGTCGAACGCGTCGTGGCGGCGGCGGAGCGGCTGCTGGAAATGCCGGCCGCCGCATGAAGGTGCTGATCGTCAAGACGTCGTCGATGGGCGACGTCATCCACACCTTTCCCTCAGTGGAGGACGCGCGCCGCGCCCGCCCGGATATTTCCTTCCACTGGTGCGTGGAAGAGGCCTTTGCCGGCATCGTGGCGCTGCATCCAGCCATCCAAACCATCCACAGCGTGGCGATCCGGCGCTGGCGCGGGAAGCTGCTCGAGCCCGGCACATGGCGGGAAGTGGTCGGCCTGCGCAGCGCCTTGCGCGCGTCCCGCTACGACCTCGTCCTCGATGTACAAGGCTTGCTGAAATCGGCGCTGGTGGCGCGGCTGACGGCAGCACCGATCGCCGGCTTCGACCGCTCGAGCGCCCGCGAGCCTTCGGCGAGCCTGTTTTATGGCCATCGCTACGCCGTGCCGCTCGGCCTGCATGCCATCGAGCGCACGAGACGCCTGTTCGGGCTGGCGCTCGGCTACGAGCCGGATTTTTCCCGGCTCGAATCGGGGATCGTGTCGCCAGCCGGAAAATCGACTTTTGTCGGCGAAAAGACAGTCTTCCTGCTGCACGGCACCAGCCGCGAGGACAAGAAATGGCCGGTCGCGGACTGGATCGAAATCGCCAGGCTTCTCGTGGCACGGGAGATGACCCCGGTCACCACCTGGTCGAACGACCGTGAACAGGGGGCTGCCGAAGCGATCGCCCGCGCCGTTTCGCAAACCGTGGTGGTTCCCAGATCGCCGCTTGCCGAGATCGCCGCCGTCATCGGCGGCTCGACGCTGGTCATCGGTGCCGACACCGGCCTGACCCATCTCGCCAGCGCCTTCGGCGTGCCGACGGTGGCTGTATTCCTGGCGACGGAGCCCGGCCTGACCGGCCCGCGCGGGCCGTTCGCATCGACGCTACTGGCCGCGCCTGGCCGCAGCGTCACGCCGCCGGAGGTGATGGCGGAAGCAGAGAGATTGCTGGCGCTTAAATTACAAGGCTCTGCATAGGACCTTTTCAGAATTCGCTCTGGCGAGTCGAATAGCGTAGTTTTCGAGAACCGGAGCGGAGCGTACTTAAAGTACGTGAGCACCGGAAGGGCAGAAAACCGCGCTAGTCGGCCGCCAGAGTAGAATTATCAAAAGGTTCTAAATGAATTGCACCTGGACGATCTCATAACCCCTGGCGCCGCCCGGTGCGTTGACCTCGATAGCATCGCCCACTTCCTTGCCGATCAGGGCGCGCGCGATCGGCGAGGAGATCGAGATGCGGCCGGACTTCACGTCGGCCTCCTGGTCGCCGACGATCTGGTAGGTCTTTTTCTCCTCGGTATCCTCGTCGACCAGCACCACGGTGGCACCGAACTTGACCTTGTCGCCGCTGAGCTTGGTGACGTCGATCACCTCGGCCCGCGCGATCAGGTCCTCGAGTTCGTTGACCCGGCCCTCATTGAGGCTCTGTGCCTCTTTTGCCGCGTGATATTCGGCATTTTCGGAGAGGTCGCCATGCGAGCGCGCTTCGGAAATCGCCTCGATGATACGCGGCCGCTCCTGTTGCTGGCGCCAGCGCAGTTCTTCCTTCAATGACGCGAACCCCTCGCCTGTCATCGGGACCTTGTTCATAATGCCTGACCTTTCCTGCCGCCGCCCCCGCAATCGGGAGCGACCTTGTCGATGGTACAAAAAGAAAACGGTCCGGCAGCCTCGCTAACGGAACCGTCTCACCACAATCTTTGCAAGATATAGCAATCTTCGCGGGTTTTTCACGTCCAAAAAGTCGGATTTTGAAAAATCATCCACCGATTGCGCGGCTGACCTAACGTCAAGGAGCGCATCACGTGTACCGTGATGCCAAATTCCAGTTCGGAGCAGCATGTGAGCACAGCAAAAAACCGGCTGCGATCGCCGCAGCCGGTATGAGCAGCGTCCGGAGGTCGGATCAGCTCCTCATGAAATGATCGATCTGCTCCGACAGCATGCCGTATTCGCGAGATCCCTTGCCCGTGCGCTTCTCGATTTCGCGGAGCTGCTCCTGGGCGCCGGCAAGATCGCCGATCTGCAGGTGCGCCTCGCCGAGATATTCGCGTACCAGCGTGTAGTTCGGGTCGATGCGCAGCGCTTCCTCGTAATAGCCGAGGCCGACGGTGACGCGGCCGGAATGGCGGTGCGAATAGCCGAGATAGTTGAGGATGCGTGGGTCCTGCTTGTTGGCGGCGAGGCTGAGCACGGCGATCGCCTCGTCATAGCGTCCATCCATCGCCAGCGCGCGACCGGCATCATAGATGCTGTCGTCATCCAGCATACCTTGCTTGGGCGAGACACATTTCTTCTGCTTCTTGTCCCAGGCCTCCCCCTTCTTGCACTGGCTCTGGCCGCCGCCGCCACCACCTCCCCCGCCTTCACCAGCCGAAAACGCCGGAGCCGCAATCGGCGGCAGGGCGGCAATGGCCATGGCGTAAATCAGCAATCGTCTGCGCATTACACTCTCCTTTGAACCTGACAATGCAACACTAACGCCGGGCCAAAGCCGTTTCGTCCCGGAAAATGTCATCCTATCTCAAAACCGCGATCTCTCCCAGCAAGGCCATCTTATTCCGGGAAGAGAGGGCAACATAATCATGGTTCGCGACTAACGCCCACGCGCAAGAGAACGTGACGAGCGCTGCAAATCCGCTATCATCGGGCCGACCGAGCACGAAGCAGGGAGACGGCCGGTGCAGCAACGCGTTGAACGAGACTGGGAGCTTTCGATCGGTCCCGACACCGTGCGCCTGTTCATCCTGAAGGCGAAGGCGCTCAGCGCCGCCGTCAACGAAGACTATGCCGACGGCGCCGAGCACGAGGTAGAGCTCGACGGCAACGCGCACGACAACCACCATCATGACGGCCTTGCCGAGGAAAGCTCCGAAGATCTCACCGAGGAAGAACTGCGCGAGCTGATCGACGATCTCAATGTCGACGAAGCGGCCGAACTGATTGCGTTGGCCTGGGTTGGCCGCGGGGACTATGACGCGACGGAATGGACGGACGCGCTGACCGCCGCCCGCGAGCGCGCCAACAAGCGCACGGCAAAATATCTACTCGGCATGCCGCTGCTGGCGGACTGGCTCGAGGAGGGGCTGGAAGCGATCGGCGCGTAACAGCGCGGTTACCGATTGTGATCGCCAGCCCCCCTCGCCCAAGGCAACTTCGCTGCATTCTGGCCGTTGCGATACAATGGCGGCGTTTGGCTTTTTCAGATTGGGCAGATTGCTGCTGGCCGTTGCGGCTACGCCGCTGGCGGGACCCGTTTCAGCCAAGGCGCCCGAGCTGCCGCCAACCGCACCGGTTCCGCAACTCAACCAGCAAGTCACTCCGCCAGCACCAACCGAGATCCCGGTCCCCGAACCACGCCCCGCTCCGGAGGCTGAGCGGCCCAAAAACGGTCAGCCTCAAAACGATCAGCCCCAAAATGGCCAGTCCAGGACCGAGCAGCCGAGACCGCCGGCGATCGCACCACAGCCGCCTGAAAAGCCGGCGCAGGCCGAGCCGCCGGCAAACTCATCGGTCGCGCCACGAAACCCGGCCGAGGCAGACAAAAAGACGGAGCAAGAAATCCTTCCCGATCCTCGATCGGTCGCCATTGCCGAGAAAGAAATGCCGGCCGAGGAATTGGCCTGCCGCAGGCGGCTGAAATCGATGGGCGTCGATTTCGTGGAGCGCAAGCCCGAGCGCGATGCGGCGGTCGGTTGCTCGATCCCCTACCCGATCGTGCTGAAGACGCTCGGCAAATCCATCGCCATCGGTCCGGAGCCCGAGCTGAATTGCCAGATGGCCGAGGCCGCCGCACGCTTTGCTGCTTCGGTCATCCAGCCTGCTGCAAAGGCGGAGTTTGGCGAGGACCTCAAATCGATTGGCCAGGCCTCCGCCTTCGTCTGCCGGTCGCGCAATGGTGGCGGCAAATTGTCGGAGCACGCCTTCGGCAATGCGCTCGATATCGCCAGCTTCAAGCTTTCGGACGGGAAGGAGATCGATGTCGGCCCGGCGCCGCCGGAAAAGGACGCGAAATTCCTGGACGCAGTGCGCAAGGCAGCCTGCGGGCCGTTCAAGACCGTGCTTGGCCCCGGCAGCGATGCCGATCATTCGCAGCATCTCCATTTCGATCTCGAACCGCGCCGCAATGGCGGCACGTTTTGCCAATGACGCCGGCCGCGATGATGGGCGCCGCAATTTGGCCGCAGACGTGAACGGCGCCGCTGATTTTTCCTTTACTCTTCAGGTTTAGAGTCTGTGCCATCTGGGGACAGGAACCCTTCCGATGGCCGGGCTAATTCGCGCTGCGCTTGTCGCTGCGCGGCACACAGGACGCGCGCGCATGGCCGGCAGGCTTGCCGTCGTGATTGCCATTGCGGCGGTCTCCGCCTGCAACACCGGCAGCGTGCTGTCGCTGCAGCCGGCCGTCGACGTCGGGAGCCAGACCGCTGCCGTTCCGCCCTATTCCGGCCAGCAAGATTCCGGCCCAGAATATTCCGGCATGCAGCGCCTCGTCCCATCCAACCCCTATATGACGGCCGCCTATCCGCGCATGGACAATCCGATGTCGCCGGCCGAACAGATGCCGGCCGCAGAGATCGATTGCCGCAAGGAGCTGAAACGCCTCGGCGTCGTCTACACCGACGTCGCGCCGATCCATGAAGGCCAATGCGGCATCGATTATCCGGTCAGGGTCTCGGCCATCGGCAGCGTCGCGATGAAGCCGGCCGCGACGCTGACCTGCGACATGGCCGCCAGCTTTGCCGGCTGGACCAGGAATGAACTCGTCCCGTCGGCCCGCTGGCGCTATTTTTCAGGCGTCAAGACCATCCACCAGGGCTCGAGCTATTCCTGCCGCAGGATCGCCGGCGAAGGTGTTTTGTCGGAACACGGCAAGGGCAATGCGCTCGACGTGATGAGCATCGAGCTTAACAATGGCGACGACATCGACGTCCGCAAGCCCGGCCTGTTCGCCTTCCGCACGCGCGGCTTCCTCAACAATGTGCGGGCCGACGGCTGCCAGTATTTCACCACCGTGCTCGGCCCCGGCTACAATTACGACCACCGCAACCATTTCCATTTCGACATCAAGAATCGCAAGAACGGCTACCGCGCCTGCCGCTGACCGTTCCGGTTTTCAGATGAAATGCGACAAGTTATTTCGTGCAACAGCGCCTGGATCAGCCGCGTTGTGTGCCGCCGGTGGAAGCCATGCTGCGCCACCAGGTCCTGGACGTGCCACAAGTTTCTGTCGCGGATTCCGCTTTCCTCGAGCATGCTGACGGTGCGGAACAGATACTGCGCGGACGAACCCCAATGTCCGGCTGCCCGCGCCAGCGTCTGCGTCCAGATCAGCGAGCCGTAGGCAAAGACCCAGAGCGCTTTGGCGCCGGTATTCCAGAAGCAGCTGCTCGACAAGATCATCGAACTCCGCGTCGCTATGCTCGGTCGTCCCCGGCTCGGGGCCGGGATCCGGCTCGACCCGTTCGACCAGCGCGATAAGGTCGGCGGTCAACGCCATGGCAGTGCCGCGCGCCGGTTTACCCTCCATCACGCCCTCATTCGTGCTAGCCGGTTCTACGCCATTTCATGCTAAAATATGAGGATAGACCGGCTGCGCGCCGCTTGCCAAGGATTTCGACGGCCCGACGGGCCTGCCAGTTCGAGCCAATGCATGAGCCAACGAAGCCTTCGACGACGTGCAACGACCTGGCTGGTGGCATGCTGTGCCGCTTATCTTTCGCTCGCCTATTTCGCCGCGCCTGAGTTCTGGACGTTACGGGACCGCAATTTTCGCAATCAGCAATTCGAGATGGTGACGCACACGCCGCAAGGCATTCCGGGCGATCCGATCAATGTCGGCCTTGTCGGCACCAAGAAGGAGCTTGTCCATGCTTTTGCCGTCGCCGGCTGGGATACGGCAGACGCGGTCTCGCTGAAGACGGCGATCGAGATCGGC
This sequence comes from Mesorhizobium sp. M1142, assembly GCF_040318565.1. NCBI lineage: Bacteria > Pseudomonadati > Pseudomonadota > Alphaproteobacteria > Hyphomicrobiales > Phyllobacteriaceae > Mesorhizobium > Mesorhizobium sp. M1142. The sequence goes on along the minus strand of NZ_JAMYMK010000008.1, from coordinate 92,818 downwards.
GAAAGCGTGCTGTTTGACCGCCCCTATCCCGACGCGCCGGTCAGCCGGCTGCTGTTCGAAGGCCGCGCCCAGGACCTAGCCTTCGAAAAGCCGGTCGGCGACAGCGCCGACCGGCGCCACCACGTCCGCTTCTGGCAGACCGCTGCGACCGGAGACGACGGCCGGCCGCTTTGGCTTGGCTCGGCAAGCTTTGACCGCGGCGTCGGCCTCAGCCATGACACCGGCGCGATCACTCATCACATCGGCCCCGACATCGACGCCGAGCGCGATGGGCTGATGCGCGACCTGTCCGCCGCCGGCATGCTGATCTCGACCAGCGACATACCAGGGGTCGGCGCCACAAAGACCGGGCGCAACGGCGAAGGCGATCCCTATTTCACCGACGGCAAGGCCATCATCGGCGTACTGCTGCAACTGCCGTAGGCGCGCAATCGGCCCGTCTGACAGCCATTTCGCCCGATGGGCTCAGGGGACGGTGATCACGATCTTGCCGAACGGTCCGGTCTCCAGACGCTCGAATGCCTGCGGCACCTCGTCGAAGCCAAACACCCTGTCGATCACCGGCCTGATCGCGAGCGTCTCGATCGCCTGGTTCATTCGTTCGAAGGCGCGGCGGTGGCCGATCGATATGCCCTGCACGACGATCCGGTTGCGCAGGAACGGAATGATCGGGAAACTGAGCTCCATGCTGCCGAGAAGGCCGATGAGCGACAGCCTGCCGTCGGCGCCCAGCGCATTGAGCGAGCGCCGCGCATTGTCGCCGCCGACCATCTCCAGCACGTGCCTGACGCCGGCGCCGTCTGTCAGCTCGCGGGCGACCTCGTCCCATGCCGGATGGCTGCGATAATTGATCCCCTTCCAGGCGCCGAGCGCTTCTGCCCGCTCGAGCTTCTCGTCGCTGCTCGAGGTGACGATGGCGCGCAGGCCGAAAGCGGCGGCGAACTGCAGCGCAAACAGCGACACGCCGCCGGTGCCTTGGATGAGAACGGTCTCACCCGGGATAGGCTTGGCCGCCTCGACCAGCGCGAACCACGCCGTCAGCGCCGCGATCGGCAGCGTCGATGCCTCGACATCGCTGAGCGACGGCGGCGCCGCCACGGCGGCATCCTCGTGAAAGAGCACATGCTCGGACAGCATGCCGGGCAGTGACGAACCAAGCGTATGCTTGTGCAGCACCGGCGGGGCGTTGCCGTCCGGCCAGTCGGCGATCACCTGACCGAGCACGCGCTGCCCGATGCCGAAGCGGCTGACTTCGCTGCCGGTGGCGACAACTTCGCCAACCGCGTCCGATGTCGGCACGAACGGCAAGCTGAGGTCCGGTATCAGCACGCCATCGACGATCATCCTGTCCTTGTAATTCAGCGATACCGCTGTGACGCGTACCAGAAGATCATGCGGCCCGGGTCGGGGCAGCTTTCCCTCGGCCGGTTTCAAACTGGACAGGCCGAAACCGGTCATCTGCCAGGATCTGTTTTGGGTGCTCATTTGGTTCGCGCTCCGTGGTTGATGGTGCGCGAGACATTTATGCCGTTTCACTATGGAGAAAAGTGCTTCCATGTGGCATGTTATGCAACAGATTAAGGAGCAAAACTCTACAATAGGAGCGCTTCATTGGAATCGGCCGATTTGCAAGGCATCGTCGCATTCGTTCACGCGGTGGAGGCCGGCAGCTTCACCGGCGCCGGCGCGCGGCTGCATGTCACGAAATCGGCGGTCGGCAAGTCGATCGCGCAGCTGGAACAGCGATTGGGCGTTCGCCTGCTCAACCGCACCACCCGCAGCCTGAGCCCGACCAGTGAGGGCCTGAGCTATTACGAAGCCTGCGTCAGGGCACTGGCCGAGATCGAAGCCGCGCAGTCACTGCTGGCTTCGCGCAAGCAGGTGCCTTCCGGGCGGCTGCGCGTCGACCTGCCTTTGGCCTTCGGCCGGCGGTGCGTCGCCCCGGTTCTGTTCGACATTTCCAAAAAATTCCCGGACCTGACGATGGAAATCTCGTTCAACGACCGGCGCGTCGACCTGATCGAGGAAGGCATCGACCTGGCGGTGCGTATGGGCGACCTCGACGACAGCTTGTCGATCGCCGCGCGCCGCATCTATGCCCAACGTTCGGCCATCTGCGCCGCCCCCGCCTATCTCGACGCCCATGGCAGGCCGCTATCGATCGAGGACCTGGCCAGGCACAGCCTCATCGGCTACGGCCGCGACGGCACGGTCCACCCCTGGACCGTCAGGCATGTCGACGGCCGTCTCGAAAAATTCGCGCCCAAGGCGCGGCTGGTGCTCGGCCACGGCGAACCGATGCTCGATGCGGTACTGGCCGGCTGCGGCATCGTCTATCTGCCGACATGGCTGACGGCCGACAGCATCAGGCGCGGCGAGCTCGAAATGGTTCTGTCGGACTGTCTTGTCGAAAACACCGTGGTGCATGCCATCTGGCCGGTAACACGCAATCTCGCGCCAAAGGTGCGCGTCGTCGTCGACGCCCTGATCGAGCATTTTTCCGCGCCGCCCTGGGATGCGGCATGGATGCCGCCTGATTGCCCGGCTCGCTAAATTTAAAAAGCGCGACCGTCCTATTTTCGAAAACCGCGCGGCAATGCTATGGACCCGGCATGCTTTATGCTGAAATTGCCATCGTGGTCGTCCTCATCTGCGTGAACGGCCTTCTGTCGATGTCCGAACTCGCCATCGTCTCGTCGCGGCCGGCGCGCCTCAAGACGATGATCGACCGCAACGTCAAGGGCGCCGGCCGGGCCCTGGCGCTCGGCGCCAATCCGGGAAAATTCCTGTCCTCGGTGCAGATCGGCATCACTTTGGTCGGCGTCTTGTCCGGTGCCTTTTCCGGCGCCACGCTCGGCGAGCGGCTGGCCACCTCCCTGGCGTCGGCCGGCATCCGCGAAAGCCTCGCCGATCCGCTCGGCGTCGGCATCGTCGTCGCCCTCATCACCTATGGCTCGCTGATCATCGGCGAACTGGTGCCCAAGCAGATCGCATTGCGCGACCCCGAACGGGTAGCCGTCAGGGTCGCCCCGGCAATGACCATCCTCGCCAGCGTCTCGGCGCCGCTGGTCTTCCTGCTCGATTTTTCCGGCCGCGCCCTCCTGTGGCTGCTTGGCCAGCGCGGCCAGAGCGAGGACAAGGTCACCGACGAGGAGATCAAGATGCTGGTCGCCGAAGCCGAGCACCACGGCACCATCGAATCCGACGAACGGCGGATGATCGCCGGCGTCATGCGGCTCGGCGACCGTGCCGTGCGCGCGGTGATGACGCCGCGCACCGAGGTCGACTGGATCAATCTGCAATCCGACGAGGCGGCCATCAGGAAGCTGCTGATGGACACCCAGCATTCGCGCCTGCCGGCCGGCGACGGCGGCGTCGACGCCATGATCGGCGTCGTCCAGACCCGCGACGTGCTGGCCGCAATGCTCGGCGGCCGCGCTCTCGACCCGCGCCGGCACGTGCGCGCCGCGCCAATCGTGCATGACCAGGCCGACGCGCTGGACGTGCTTGCGACGCTGAAGGAATCGGACGTGCCGATGGCGCTGGTGCATGACGAATACGGCCATTTCGAAGGCATCGTCACCCCGGCCGACATTCTGGAAGCGATCACCGGCGTCTTCCGTTCCGACCTCGACGCCGGCGACGAGGAAAACGCCGTCAAGCGCGAGGACGGCTCATGGCTGCTCGCCGGCTATATGCAGGCCGACGAGATGGCGGAGGTCCTCGGCATCGACCTGCCCGAGAACCGCGACTACGAAACCGTCGCCGGCTATGTGCTGTCGCATTTGCACCATCTGCCGGCGACCGGCGAATGTGTCGACGCGCAAGGCTGGCGCTTCGAGGTCGTCGACCTCGACGGCCGCCGCATCGACAAGCTCATCGCCACCCGCCTGCCCGGCCGCCACCGCGAGGTCGTGCGGTAACGATCGACGCGACTTATGGGCTATATGCTCGCGGCGACACCGCTCGCACAGTCAAAGTTGATTGGGGATATCGCCTTATGGTCGACCAGTTTTTCGCCGACCCGTATCTCGCTGCCGTCTATGATGCCTGGCACCCGAGATCTGCGCGCGACGACTATGATTTCTACCTGCCCCGCATTCTAACAGCAAACGCGGTGCTTGATGTCGGATGTGGAACGGGCACCCTCCTTCACGAGGCACGCCTGGCCGGACATTCAGGGCGGCTCTGCGGCATCGACCCAGCACCCGGCGTGTTGAATCGGGCACGAACGCGCACGGATATCGAATGGGTCCTCGGCGATCTCCAATCGGCCGGCTGGACAGCCGAGTTTGATCTCATTGTGATGACGGGGCACGCATTCCAGGCCCTTGTCAGCGACGAAGATCTGGGGGATTTCATGGCGGCTGCGCGACACGCCCTTGTGCCAGGCGGATGCTTCGCGTTCGAAACGCGGAACCCTTCGGTGCGGGCGTGGGAGCACTGGACACCCGAAAATGCTGTCGTCGTTGAGCTGCCTGACGGGTCTCTGGTGCAGATCACAACAGAGGTGATCATGCCGTTCGATGGCCAGACCGTGACATTCACCCACAGGTTCGGCGGAAAGCATCCGAGCCTTCCGAAAGTTAGTCGCAGCACCTTGCGATTCCTCGACATGGACGCCCTATCGAGCCTGCTGGGGAACGCGGGTCTACGGATCGAACGGCAATTCGGCGGCTTTGACGGCAGCCCAGTTGGCCCTTCGAGCTCCGAGATCATCACGTTCGCGACGAGATGAAAGGAAGCATCCGCTCTCCAGCCCCTGCAAGCAACGACAACTCACGGACCCATTGCGGACGTGGAGCCGTATTTCGCGGCGGCTGCGACGCAGAAATGAGACTGCCGCCGACCGTCAGCCAGGTCAAGCTTGGCAATCGCAGGACTTCGCGATCAATCGATCGCCTCGATGCCTTGCGCCTTCAGCCGTTCGATATGGTCCTTCATCTCTTTCAGCCGCTCGGGCGAGTGGCCCCGCCACTCGGTGACCTCGCTCGTGATCCTGAGCGGCTGGCGGGAGCGATAGGACTGCGTCGGATTGCCGGGAAATTTCTTGTCCGTAAGGTTGGGGTCGTCCGTGATCGGGCCGGTTGGTTCCACGATGTAGATCCTTTCGCGTCCGTCACCGGCGGCCAGTTCTGCACCCCAGATAGCGGCATCCAGAGTGCCGGTTAGATAGACCCAGGCTGCCTGCTTTCGCGCCCCGTAATTGGAGCTGTAACCGGCTTCGATCAGGTCTCCCGGTTTAAGGTCGGCCCGGGTGCCGTGGTAGAATTGGCGCGGCTTGTCGGGGGCTGTCATCGGCTCATCCTCGCTGTCTCAGGCGTCATGGTGTTGTGGTGCGCACTATTTCATGCACGTCATCGAATCAACCGTCTGGCCGTTCGGTTATCGGACGTCCCCCCATTCCGGTCGTCCCGCCCAAAGCACGCTTCCGGTCGGCTGCCGGTGCGGGTATTATCGGCGCCCTGAACGTCGCTATGGTGGAAAAATGGATCTGCAAACCTTCAGGGATTCGATTGCAAAACCACAGCCGCCAGCCGGCTTGAGCCCTGCCCTGCAGGCGTTGTGGTGGGATGCAAAGGGCGATTGGACTAAGGCGCACGAGTGCGCGCAGCAGCGCGACAATACGGCGGGCATGCACGTGCATGCCTATCTCCACCGCAAGGAAGGCGACCAGTCGAATGCGGAATATTGGTATCGCCGCAGCAACGCGGCGCCGTCGACCTTAACGCTTGACGAGGAATGGCAAGAGTTGGCACGTACACTTTTGCAGCAAAGCTGACGCTTGCTCAGTCATCGTAAAATGGCCGGTCCTGCATCCACTCTCCGGGGTTTCAGCTGGCGCCCTGTGGCTTGTCCCTGCCGTTCCATTCCGCATTGCGCGCCTGCGCCTCTTCGGCGATCAGCTTGAACTCCCGCATCTTCGTAGCTTCGATGGCAAATGCGCGGCTTGGCAGGACGCCAGGGTCCTCCTGACTGTTCTGAAACTGAAAACGGGCCTCCAGTTCGGCCCATATTCGCTCGGGTGCCGTATCCTTGCTGGCAAGCAGCGCAACGACCAGCGCCAGAGTCTCGCGCTGGGCGTTCAGCCGCCCTTCGATCTCTTCATTCGGCAATTCGGACATGCGGGTCGCTTCCGGTTTCTGGCTCAACGGCAAAATCGCACCCTTGTTCCGGAATTCGGGGCTGGCGCGGTCCGGCTGGGCAGCAAATGCTCGCAATCGCAATCGAGATGATCTCTCCTCCTCGATCCTGTTGACTCGGGCCGATGGCACTTTTCGCGCCGCTTGCGTCCAGCCTCTTCGAATGCAGCATGCGGACAAATCTTGAGAGCCTGAGCGAATTCTGCCCCGCAACGATCAAAGCCTGTCATCGAGAACGACCATAGGCTGCTGCGAGCACCGGAACAGCTGCGAAGCCTTGGCGTTGTTGGCATCTCGGATCTCGAGCGGACGCTATGAAACCTTCTGATTTTTAAGCCGTTATCGCCGGATGCCCGAGGCTAAATTTAAGCTGAAATCGGTTGACGGCGCCCGAACGCGCGATGCCGAGAAGTCGCGCCGCGAGAAACAATCGACTGTCGAAGTCGCGTCAGAGGTCGTCGGCCAGCCCGCGCCGCCGCCGGATGTCACCGAACCCGATCCTGAGCTGACACCTGAAGAGGCAGAGCGGGCGCGCAAGAGATACCTGCTTAAGCGCTTCTGGATCAGCGCGAGCGGTTACTGGAGCGGCAGTGGCGACAGGGTCGCCTGGCCGTTGACGATCGGGCTGTTGGTCCTGATCGTCGCCAATGTCGGCTTCCAGTATGGGATCAATGTCTGGAATCGCGCAATTTTCGACGCCATTGAGCAACGCAATGCCCACACCGTATATTGGCTGAGCGCCGTATTCCTGCCACTCGTGATCGGAAGCGCCAGCCTTGTGGTGGCACAAGTCTTCTTTCGCATGAGGATACAGCGCCGCTGGCGGTCCTGGCTCACCACCGCGGTCATCGCGCGCTGGCTGGCAAGCGGCCGCTACTATCAGCTGAACCTCGTCGGCGGCGATCATAGCAACCCCGAAGCCCGCATCGCCGAGGATTTGCGGATTGCCACCGAATCGCCCGTCGATTTCATCGCCGGTGTCATCGTCGCATTTCTGTCGGCCTCGACCTTCATCGTGGTGCTCTGGACGATCGGCGGCGCCCTGACCCTGACGATTGCAGGTTCGACCGTCACCATTCCCGGCTTCCTGGTCATCACCGCAGTGCTCTATTCCGCGATCACGTCCACTTCGATGGCGGTCATTGGCCGCCATTTCGTCCACCTCTCCGAGGAAAAAAATCAGGCGGAAGCCGAGTTCCGCTACACGCTGACGCGCGTGCGGGAAAACGGCGAGAGCATCGCATTGCTCGGCGGCGAGGAGGAGGAGCGCAGCGGCATGGACAAGACATTTGCCCATGTGCTCAGGCAATGGGCGCTCCTTGCAGGCCAGCACATGCGCACGGCACTGGTGTCTCAGGGGTCGAGCCTGTTTGCGCCTGTCGTGCCGGTCTTGCTTTGCGCTCCAAAGTTCCTCGAAGGCAGCATGACACTTGGACAGGTCATGCAGGCTGCCTCGGCCTTTGCCATCGTGCAGGGCGCGTTCGGATGGCTGGTCGACAACTATCCCCGTCTCGCCGATTGGAACGCCTGTGCACGGCGCATCGCCTCGCTGATGATGTCGCTCGACGGGCTCGAGCGGGCGGAACAGAGCAACACGCTGGGACGCATAAAGCGCGGCGAGACCGGCGGCGATGCGATGCTCAGCCTGAACAATCTCTCCGTGTCGCTCGACGACGGCACCGCCGTGGTCAAGGAAACCGAGGTCGTGATCGAACCAGGCGAGCGGGTGCTCGTCGCCGGCGAATCCGGCTCGGGCAAGAGTACGCTGGTGCGGGCCGTCGCGGGTCTGTGGCCATGGGGTAGCGGCAGCGTCAACATCCGCGCCGACAGACGGTTGTTCATGTTGCCGCAACGGCCCTACATCCCGACCGGGACGCTTCGCCGCGCTGTCGCCTATCCAGGCGCCGCCGACAACTGGACGCTGGATAAGATCAAGGCTGCCCTCGACAAGGTGGGGCTCGACTACCTCAACGACCGGATCGAGGAGGACGCGCCATGGGACCAGACCTTGTCGGGTGGCGAAAAGCAGCGCCTCGCCTTTGCGCGTCTTCTGCTGCACCGCCCCGATATCATCGTGCTGGACGAGGCAACGTCGGCACTCGATGAGAAGAGCCAGGACAAGATGATGGAGATGATTATTCGCGAATTGCCGAAGGTCACCATCATAAGCGTAGCGCACCGCGCCGAGCTGGAGGCCTTCCACAGCCGCAAGATCACATTGGAGCGGCACAAGGGCGGCGCAAAACTTGTCAGCGATATCGAACTCGTCCCGCGCAAGGACAGACGGAACTTGCTCATGCGCCTTCTGAGGCAACGGCGCGCCAACGGAAAGCCAGCGCGACCTTGAGCAAAGCGGCGCTGCCCTACGCAAAGAGTGAGGCCGCCGGTCGGACCAGGCGGACCATCGCCGGTTCGAGTCACTGCCCGCATCTGGTCCTGAAAGCACCAGCCGTGGTACCTTGATTCCGGGCAGCTGCTGCTGCCGGAACGTCGATGGCACGAGCGCATTTCCATGTCCGGTGCAACGCCGAGGCCAGCTGTGAAAAACCCGGGTTGATTTCAAAAGCCCCGATTGATTTCGAAAGCAAAGGGACCAGCAATGACAATCGCCAAGAACACGATCTGCCTTTGGTACGACAAGGACGCCGAGGCTGCGGCCCGCTTCTATTCCGAGATTTTTCCCGACAGTTCGGTGAAATCCGTCCACCGCGCTCCCAGCGACTACCCGTCCGGCAAGGCAGGCGACGTGCTGACGGTCGAGTTCACGGTCGCCGGCATCCCCTGTCTCGGCCTCAATGGCGGGCCCGCGTTTAAGCACAACGAAGCCTTCTCCTTCCAGATCGCCACCGACGATCAGCAGGAGACCGACCGCTATTGGAACGCCATCGTCGGCAATGGCGGCCAGGAAAGTGCCTGCGGCTGGTGCAAGGACAAATGGGGCATCTCCTGGCAAATCACGCCGCGCGTGCTGACCGAAGCGATGGCCGCCGGCGGCGATGAAGCAAAGCGCGCATTCGAAGCGATGATGGAGATGAAAAAGATCGACGTTGCAGCGATCGAGGCGGCGCGGCGCGGCTGACAGTTCGGGGTTAGCCCGACGCGAAAAGATCAGGGCAGAGCGGCCGGAAATGCTGCCGGCCCACCTCCAGACAGGCGTGCGATGGTGTTGAACTGCGCTGAGTTTTACGACGCCGAACTGCGGCGGCACAACGAGGTATTCAGGGCTGCGGTCAAGGCGGGAACGCGCGATTGCGTGCTCGATATCGGATGCGGTTCGGGACAATCCTCTCGTGATGCCGCCCGTGTCGCGGTGGAAGGGAGCGTGCTCGGCGTGGATGTATCGGCGCAGATGCTCGAGATCGCCCGGAGCCGTAGCGCCGAAGAAGGATTGCGAAACGTCGCCTTTGAGCGCGGCGATGCGCAATTGCTGGTATTTCCGCCTGCCGGCTTCGATCTGTGCATCAGTCGATTTGGCGTGATGTTCTTTGCCGATCCGGCGGCGGCGTTCGCCAATATCGGCCGGGCGATGCGACCAGGGGCACGTCTTGTGTGGATGGTATGGCAATGCCAGGACCGTAATGAGTGGGCAACTGCCATTCAGGGGGCAATTGCGCCGGGGACCGCCATATCGGCGGGCGCCGCCACCCCGTTTTCGCTTGGCGACCCCGCCATCACCGCGGAGATCTTGCGTGCATCCGGTTTTGTTTCGGTCGACTTTGCCGAAGTGCGTGAGCCGGTCTTCTACGGCCAGGACGTCGATGCGGCCTATGACGCTTTGCTTGGCCTGCAACTGGTCAAGGATCCGCTCGCCCGCGCGGATGTGGATGTCGACGCGGCGCTACGGCGGTTGCGCGATCTGCTCGACGCGCACTTGACCGCGGACGGTGTGCTTTTCGACTCGCGCGCCTGGATCATCACCGCAGTTCGGGCGAGCCGACAGTCACCGGGCGATTGACCCGTAGACGATCCTGTTCTCTCGGCCTTCCTGTCAGTCCATTTGCGGCGTGACTTCTGAAAGCAGCCAATCCCTGAAAGCCTTGACCTTGCGCTGACGGATCGCCTCCGGCGGGTAGACGAGATAGAAGCTGGAAGGGGATTTCAGGGCGTGGCCGAAGGGGCGGACAAGCCGCCCGGCGGCGAGGTCGGCCGCAACGAGCATGGTCCGACCCAGCACCACCCCCTCGCCTTGTGCAGCCGACTCCATGGCAAAGGTGGCAGAGTCGAAGGTAATCCCGCTCTGCGGGTCCACGCCCTCGACCCCGGCGCTCGCCAGCCAGGTCGCCCAGTCGATCGGAAAGCTGTCACGGATCAGCGTGTGGTGTCTGAGGTCCTGAGGCGTGCGCAGCGGATGCGCACCCTCAAGAAGCTTTGGGCTGCACACTGGAAACACCTCCTCGCCGGTGAGGAACTCCGACGTGAGCCCCGGATAGTTTCCGCTGCCATAACGGACGGCGACATCGATGCCGTCGCCGAGGAAGTTGGTCAGCTTCCCGCTCGTCGAAACCCGTACATCGATGTCGCCATGCGCACGGTGAAAGCGGTAGAGGCGTGGCACCAGCCATCTCCCCGCGAAGCCATCGGAGGTGCTGACGTTCAGTGTCGAGCTCGAATAGCGGGCCGTTGCCGCAGCAGTGGCGGCGGCCAACTGGTCGAGCACCTCGCGCACCGCCCGCGCATAGGGCTCGCCGACGGCGGTCAGGCTCACCGAACGCGTACCGCGCTCGAACAACTGCACACCGAGCTGATCCTCAAGGTTCTTGATCGCCCGGCTGATCGCACCGTGGGTGACATGAAGTTCCTCTGCCGCCTTGGAGAAACTCAACAGGCGCGCCGCCGCTTCGAAGCTCGGCAAGGTGGTGAGGGGAGGCAGCTTCCGGGGCATGGATCGATACCTATATGTGAGCGATGCTCACACATTGTCGCCGATAAGTCGTTTGTCGTCCAGGCCGGAAGACGGCATGTTTGCTCGCGTATTCAGTCATTCACCGCCGCTGCAAAAGGCGATTTGATGTGACTTATACTCTCGCTGACGAAAGTCGCGGGGCAACTGCTGAAACCAAAACTGCCGCCACTCTGGGAGAGCACCATGAACGCCAAACGAGTTGAACCCATCGTCGACGTCCTGACCGGCATGGCCGGCCGCATCCTCGCCTCGAGCAGCCGGCGCCGGACCGAGCGGCAGATTGCACGCTTCTCGACCCGCCGGCTCGAAGACCTCGGGTTTGCCCGCGACTGGGACGGCTCGGTCTATCGGCCGTCGGACTACCGCTAAGCCTGAATGAAAGCAACAGCGGACAGGCTCTTCGCCAAAAATCGCTGCCGCAAGGAATTAACGGAGAACGGACATGGCCACCATCCACCCATTCCTCTGGTTCAACACCGACGCCAAGGAGGCCCGCGATTTCTACCTCTCGGTCTTCAAGAACAGCAAAGCGCTCCAGACGCTCGAATACACCGACTGGGTGTCCGGAACCAACAAGACGGTCCCGCATGCCACCTTCGATTTCGAGCTCGAGGGTCTGCACCTTACAGCGCTCAATGCCGGGCCGCAGCCGCCTTTCAACGAGCGGCTCTCACTCTACATCGAGACCAGGGACCAGGCCGAGACAGACTACTACTATGAGGCGCTCACCGCCGGCGGCGGCAGGGAACAACCCTGCGGCTGGCTCACCGACAAGTTCGGCGTCTACTGGCAGGTCATCCCGGAAATCCTGCCGCGGCTCAGCGCCGACCCGGACCGCGAAAAGGCCAACCGCGTCCGGCAGGCGATGTACGGGATGCGCAAGATCATCATCGCCGACCTCGAAGCCGCCTACGACGGCAAAGCTTGACCCTCACCGAAATCGCAAACGAATGGAGACCTCCCATGACATCGCTCGTGGACAGGAAAGTCATCGTCATCGGCGGCAGCTCCGGCATCGGTCTCGGCGTCGCGGAAGCTGCTCTCAATTGCGGAGCGAAGGTCGTGATCGTCAGCCGGTCGCCCGCGAAACTGCAGGCGGCCGAACGGACGCTCAATACGGGGCACGTGACCAGCTTGGTTGCCGATATGACCGACGAAGCGGACGTCGCTCGCCTGTTCGAGGAGATCGGTCCCTTCGACCACCTGGTATCGACCGCCGGAACACTGCCGCCCGGCGATCCGATCGGCAGTACCGACATGGAGGCTGTGCGAGGCTTCGTCGACAACAAGCTGATTGGGGCCGTCATGCTCTCCAAGCACGCTGTGCGCACCCTGAAGGCCGGTGGCTCCATGACCTTCACCTCGGGCATCAACAAGGACAAGCCGCCAGTGCCGGGAGGCTCGGTCGTCTCAGCGATTGCCGGCTCATTCAGCTACTTCGCCCGCGCCCTGGCGCTCGAACTGGCCCCGACGCGCGTCAATGTCGTGTCTCCCGGATGGGTCGACACACCGATGTGGGACATTGTTGGAGAAGCCAAATCCAGCTTCTTTGCCGACATGGCTGCCCGGTTGCCGTCGAGAAAAATTCCGACCGCTGCGGACGTCGCCGCCGCCTATGTCTACCTCATGGAAAGCGAGTTCACGACCGGCGAGACAATCCGCATCGATGGCGGCCATAACCTGATCTAGCCGCCATTTGCACGCCGCCTGAATGGGTTGAGTCGGCATGACCCGCTAGTCCGGCGCACTCCTGCCGAAGGCGACGAACGCTGGCGGATCATGCCGGCGTAGCCCAATCGGGGTTTACATCGGCAGCCAGGTCCCTAGTTTTAGCGTTTCGCGCCGCGCACCCGAGTGCGTGGATGATCGAGGACGGGACTGTGAGCTCTGGCCGGCCCCTCGAAACTTTCAAAGGATGGCTATCATGACACAGGCCAAGAATGGCGACACCGTGCGCATCAATTACAATGGCCGCCTGGCTGACGGCACTCAGTTCGATTCTTCCGGCAACGAACCGCTGCAATTCACGTTGGGTGAAGGACAAGTGATCGCCGGTCTCGAAACCCATGTCGAGGGTATGGAGGTGGGCGCGAAAAGCACCGTCACCATTCCCGCCGACGCCGCCTATGGCCCCCACCGCCCCGAAGCGGTGATGACCGTCGACCGCGCCCGCGTGCCAGACAACATCAACGTCGATATCGGCACTCGATTGCAGGTCAGAACCGCAGAGGGGCGCCCGATGCCGGTAACAGTCGTCGGCGTGGACGACACCAGCGTCAAGCTCGACGGCAATCATCCTTTGGCGGGACGGGATCTGGTGTTCGACGTTGAACTGGTCGAGATCGTTCAGGCGGCGTAGGCACGGCAAAGCGCGTAACGGCATGATTTTTCGGGTGACGCATTTCGACCGGCGGTTCCGGCGGTGCGTCACCTGTCGGGGGCAAAGACCGCGACGGCGGAAATCGTGTAGCGTGCAGCAACCCATAGAGACATTCGGCATCTGGAATGTCCAATTCAGCGTCGCAGTCTCGAGGACCTGTGGAAGACCTCGCTTGACAGCCGACTTCTCGTGACTGCAAAGTCTCGTGATGCGGGCGATTGGTTGGAATAGAATTGCGCGTGTCGGGGCAATCGTGCTGATGATCGGCACAAATGTTCCTGGGCCGGCGCGTTCCGACTCGCTCCTTCTCACAAGCCCGTCCCAGCCAGCCAATGTCGGCGATGCGATGCTGGCGGCTGCCAATTATCATGATTCCGGCGACTATGATCGCGACCTTGCCGCTGTGGCGAAGCAGGCAGGCGACTGGGTCGTCAAGCGCGCAATGGAGGTGCCTCGCCCCGCACTGGTGCTCGACATCGACGAGACGGCGTTGGCCAACTGGGAAGTGATCACACGTGACAATTTCGGCCGCCCGATCGGCGGCGCCTGCGACATCGCAATCGACGGCCCCTGTGGCTGGGCCGCCTGGGATCAGCTTGCGAAGGATCCGGCTATCGACCCTGTGCTGGAGGTTTTCCGGCAGGCGCGAACGGCGAAAGTCGCGGTGTTCTTCATCACCGGACGTCCGGAGGACCAACGTCAGGCAACCGAACAGAACCTGCAGTCGGCCGGCTATGCCGGCTATGAGCACCTTTACATGGTCCAGCCTGGGGCCAAATACGGCTCCGCAGCAGATTTCAAGGCACCCATAAGGGCCGAAATCGAAAAGGCCGGCTACACGATAATTGCCAATGTCGGTGACCAGCCATCCGACCTGTTCGGGGGGCATGCCGAGAAGCTGTTCCTGCTGCCTAATCCGTTCTACCGGGTTCGCTGACGGCCTGTACGGCACAAGCCCGGATCCTCGGCTCCTTGCCGACCACCTGCTAAGGTATCAAGACGACCTTGCCGGTTGCGCCGCGCTCCTCCAGCAGGCGGTGTGCGTGGCTGGCCTGGTCGAGTGGGAAGCGGCCACCTTTGGTCACCACAAGCTGACCACCAGCGGCCAGATCGAAAAGTTCCAAAAGGCCGTCACGGAGCCCGTCCGTAGACAGCAACGGAAGCAGGGCAAAACCCCTCAGCGACTGGTTGCGGCCGATCATCGCCTCCATCTCCGGGGCGCCGAGCGCGTATCTGCCAAGGGCGGCAAACACCAGCTCTCCGCAAGGCGCAAGGGCCTCGAGCGCGGCCGCCGTAAGCGGGCCGCCGACGATGTCGTAGATGGTGTCGACGCCAGCGCCACCTGTCGCTGCCCGGACGTGCTCCGGCCAATCCGTGTTGCTGTAGTCGACGGCGGCATCGGCTCCCAGCGACAAAGCAAGGTCGAGCTTGGCCTTGCTGCCGGCTGCCGCGATGACACGGCTCGCGCCGGCGCGCTTGGCAAGCTGGACGAGCAACGAACCGACGCCACCCGCGGCAGCGGCGACCAGCACCGATTTGCCGGCCGGCCGGCTTTGCCGCGATAGATGCAGCGCCGTCAGCCCTTGCACCATCAATGCCGTCGCGTCTTCGAACGAGAGCGCATCCGGCAGCGGCACGGCCAGGCTTGCGTCGATCGTCACATACTCGGCACAGCCGCCAAACGGCTGGCTCGAGGCGAACAACGGCGCAGCGACGCGCATGCCGAGCAAGGAAGCCTCCACCCTATGCCCAAGCGCCTCCACGATCCCGGCGGCTTCGACACCAAGGATCATCGGCAGTTGCGGCGTTACCGCATAGCGATCCGCGCGCATCAGCACTTCGAAGAAATTCACCCCGGCCGCATGAACGCGGACCAGGACCTCGCCGGCTTGCGGCTCAGGCTTCGGCACCGAGACTATCTCGAGAACGTCGGCCTCGCCGAAACGGTTCAGTTGAATAGCTCTCATCCCAGGCACCGATCGTTATTGGCATCGGCCACTGTTTGCCACTATCTGCCTGGCTTCGACTACACACCGATTTGTCCGCTGCTGACCGGGAGGTGACCATGGCCAAGCTGATCAAGAGGCTGCCGATGCTGCCGGCGGAGCGCGCGCTGAAAGTGATTTCGGGCCGCTGGAAGGCCGTCATCCTGTACCATCTCTTCGACAGGCCCCGGCGGCTGTCGGCGCTGCAGGCGCTGATGCCCGGCATTACCCAGAAAGTGCTGATCCAGCAGCTTCGCGAAATGGAAGAGCACGGCCTCGTCCGCCGCGAGATCTTTGCCGAGATCCCCTCGCGCGTCGAGTATTCGGCGACGCGGCTCGGCCTCAGCCTCGAGCCGATCCTGCTGGCACTTTGCCAGTGGGGCCAGCATCACGCCGACGAGCTGAATGAGATGGACCGTCTTGCCGATTGCATCATCAGGCCACGGCAAGCGCGGGACGCCCATGCGGTGTGAACAAAAAGGGCGGCGCATGCGCCGCCCCAATGCTTGGGAGAATTAATCCTTGGGAGGACTGTTCGAACCTGCTCAGGCCGCCTTGACTTCCTCGGCGACGGCATCGGCCTGACGCGCCGTGTTCAGCACCCTGGCCCACCATGCAATGTCGTTGACCAGCGCGGTTGCCGCCTGGTTGAGGTGCTCGAACTCGTCGAGCTTCTTGTCACCTTGCTTGACCGCAAGGAAATCAACCCAGGAGATGTGTACGGCGGACTTCACCGGCGCCATCTGCAACTCGACCGCATGCAGCCTCAGCTGCTCGACGGCGCGCGCGCCACCGACGCTGCCATACCCGACGAAGCCGGCCGGCTTCTTGTTCCACTCGTTGGCGGCGTAGTCGATGGCGTTCTTCAGCACGGCCGTCGGGCCATGATTGTATTCGGCGGCGGTGAAGATGAAACCGTCCAATCCGGCGACCTTCTTTTGCCAGCGCTGCGCCACTTCGTTCTGCGACGGCGCCCAGGCGGAGGATGCGACCTCATCGAAGAACGGCAGCGGGAAATCGCGCAGGTCGACGACTTCGACGTCGATATCGGCATGCGACTTGGCGATCCTGGCAATCCATTGGGCCGGCACGTCGGCAAAGCGCGCGGCGCGGGTCGAACCAATGACGATGGCGATTTTGGGTTTTGACATAGGGGGGCTCTCCTTACAGCAATACTGGTATCGTTTAGATACCTGAGCTATATGAGTAACCGGCCGCTCAATGTGCAAGGAGGCACTTTTTTGTTACCAAGGCACCCGTACCGCACCGAGGACTGCCGCGCCGTCTCGGAAATCCTGCAGCGCGTCGGTGACAAATGGACTGTGCTCGTCGTTGGCAAACTCGGCAACGGGCCGCTGCGTTTCAACGAGCTGCGCAGCGCGGTCGGCGGCATTTCGCAAAAGATGCTGACCACCACCTTGCGCGGGCTCGAGCGCGACGGCTTCGTCACCCGCACCGTGTTCCCGACCATCCCGCCGCGGGTCGACTACGAATTGACTGACCTTGGCTACGAGCTGCTGGTGCCGGTCGATGCGCTCGGCGAATGGGCACGCAAGAACACCGAGCGCGTCAAGGCCGCGCGAGAAAAATTCGACGCCATGCACAGCTGAACCCTTGCGCTGTAAGGGTTTGAACCTGTCGCGGATGCTCCGGACGAGCCCTACTGCTGTAATTGCATCTTGCTCTTCGGCAGCTTCTCGATCCGGTTCCATTTCGGGTTGGGACTGACCACCTTGCCGCCAATCGTGCAGGTCGTGGTCGTCTCCTTGCGGCAATTGCTCACCGTCGTGCCGCTGGTGTCGCATTTCGTCGCCGAGCAGATCTCGCACTTGGCCGCCTGCCCGTTGATGGTGCGGTTTTCCGACGTGCAGGTGGCGCCTGGATCGCCTTTTTTGACCTCGGCAAAAGCGCTTGCGGACGACAGGCAGAGCAAGGCTGCAAAGGCACCCGCCAGGGCAGCGTTCAGCATGTGTTGACGCATTGTCTTTCCTCCCAAGATCCCATCGGTCGCGCTGCAGGCGCGCATGCGGGAACCCGTTAGCCAAAGACCACGCGGGATTGCTGTCCGCATCCCCCGCGCGGGAGAGACGGCTATTTAAATCCGTCTTCTGGAATCAGGCCGGGTCAGCCTTCGGCCGGAACCGCCTTCGGCTTGCCTTCGCCGTCCAGCGCCACCATGACGAAGTCGGCATGGGTGACCTTCTCCATCAGGTCGGAGAGATAGCGCTGCGCCCAGGCCTCGACCTTGAGCGTCATCGAGGTGCGGCCGACGCGTTCGACATGCGTATAGATGCACAGCGTGTCGCCGATCTTCATCGGCTTGGCGAAGGACATTTCCTTCACCGCCGCCGTCACCACGCGGCCCTTGGCGCGCTCGGCGGCGCGGATGCCGCAGGCGAGATCCATCTGTGCCATCACCCAGCCGCCAAAAATGTCGCCTGCCGCATTGGCGTCGGAAGGCATGGCCAGCGTCCTGAGCGTCAGATCGCTGATCGGCCGCCCGTCCGCGTAATGCACCATTTGGCCAATCCTCTCGAAGCCGATTGTCCCGATCCCGTATCGTCATGGCACGGACTGGTCAACGCGCCACTGAACAGGTCGCGGCCTGAGGTTCGGCTATCGGTCGACGGTGTTGAACAGATGCTGTGCGGAGCTAGACGAGCGCACCAGCAGGATTGCATTCCATGGCCGAGGTAAGAAAGCTTACCAATAGGCGTGCTTCACAAAGCGGGCCAGGGCGTTGGGACGTAGGCGTAGGCGTTGCCCTCGCGAATAACATGACCGATGCCTGGAAAGGGCAGGTGCATGCCTGCGACGAGCAGGCCATCCGCCGACACCATGTCGAGCACCTTCTTGCGTGTGGCGATTGCGGCCTCCTGGTCCACGTCGAAGGCGATTGCCCATTCCGGATGCGCAAATTGCAGCGCGGAGGCGTGGATTACGTCAGTGAAGAGCAGCAGGTTGGCGTCACCAGAGCCAATTCGAAGCGCGAGATGCCCCGGCGTGTGTCCAGGCGCAGGCAACGCCCTGATCCCGGGCGCGATCTCGACTTCGCCTTCGATCTTCCGGACCTTGCCATGGTAAGGCACCAGCGATTTGCGCGCTATTTCGAAGTACGGTTTCATCTGGTCGGGCGCCTTGGACCGGATCCCGTCATCGTGCCAGAAAGCGAATTCCGGCGCGGCAACCACGACCTCCGCTGCCGGAAGGCGGCCTTGCCTCCAATACCGACAAGGCCGTTGGCATGGTCGGGATGGAGGTGGGTGATGATTACCGTGTCGATTTCTTCCGGCCTGATGCCGGCGGCGGCGAGCGCCTCAGGTATATGTCCCAGTATGGGCCCCATCGCCGATGCCGTGCCGGTATCGATCAGCACCCGTCTGTCGCCTTTGGTGACAAGGTAAGCATTGACCGAGGTCGGGAGTGGTTTTGGCAAGAATGCCTTTGCCAGCAGCGCTTCGGCGGCAGCCGGATCTGCGGAAGGGAAGAGTTCGAGGCCGAGATTGAGGTAGCCGTCGCTCAGTGCAGTGATCTCGAGGTCGCCGAGCATGAACCTGTGGGCGGTCGCAAGCGAAGCCGGAGACGCGGCGATAGGCGCAGCGTTGCCCGCAAAGAGGCTGATCGGGGAAAGCAGCAGGGCGCCGGCACTAAAGGTGCCGAGGCCGAAGGTTCGACGGTCGATATTCATGGTCTTGTCCTTCGAATTGCAGATGAAGCTAGTCCCAGGCTACGTCGTCGCTGGCAGGGCGGATGCCGACCGTTGGACTACCCACGGAAAGTGGAAAACCTTCGGGCGGGGTCGGCGCGGTTCATGGCCAACTCCTTGCGACATCAATAATGCGCCTCACAAACTGCGGGAATAGCGATGGGATGCAGTTCACTGCTGCAGATTATGCAGCAGTGAACTTAAGTGGGTAAGGCCGCTGGTTTGGCCCTCCGAACGGCCTCGCTGAGCCCCGGCTTGGCCGCCTACTGGACAGGTTGCCGGGGTTCGAGCGCTCGGCGCAACGTCGGCGCCTCTTGCTCGATATGATCCCACAGCCGGTTCGAGATCGGCCCGTGCGGCCGGTCGCGGCGGCGCGCCACCACCAACTCCTCGGTGCGGCCTGGCAGATGACGGCCGGCAACGGATTGCAGGCGTCCGTCGCGCAGCTCATCCTCGATCAGGAAGCGGGGCATGTGGCCCCACGCGAGGCCCTGCAGGATGATTTCCTTCTTCATCCCCTGGTCGGCCACCATGCATTGAGGCGCACCCTCGATCATGAAGTAGTCTTGTTGCGGTGAATGGCGGGCCGTGTCGCGCATGACACATTGGGTGAACGCGTGCATCTGATCCGGCGTGATGGGGTGCTTGATGCGCTCCGGTAGAAAGCCCGACGCCACTACGGGAACGAATGGCACCTTGCACAGATCGATCCATTCCACCCGCGGATCGCTCTTGTCGATCCAGTGCAGGATCAAATCGGCTTCGTCATCGAAGAGGCGCTCCCACGGGCCGCCCACCGCCTCGAAATGCAGGTGCAGGCGTGTGCCCGGACACTGGGCGAAGAACCGTCCGAGCATGCCCAGTGCCTGCGGGCGCGGGCACAGGTCGCCGATCACCACATGGATCTCGCTTTCTTCGCCCATTGACAGCTGAGCAGCATGAAGCCGCAAGCCCTCGAGCTCGCGCAGCAGCGATTGTGCCCTGCGATGGAACGACAGCCCTGCCTCGGTGGGGCGCACGCGATAGCCGCTGCGATCCAAGAGAACGAGGTCGAGTTGCCGCTCCAGCTTTGCAACGGCTGCGAACACCGCCGGGTGCGAGCGATGCAGCATGGCCGCCGCAGGCTGAAAGCCGCCGCAGCGGACCACGGCATCGAAGCATTGCAGGTCGTGCAGGGTGAATTCGGCCATGTCAGCTTCTATTACAGAGATAGTCCTATCTTTGTAATATCATCAAAAGCGCGCCGCAACTAGGCTTTGCCACATTCAACGCTCCAAGAAGGAAGGTGTATTCACCATGAATGAGCTGGATTTCGTGACCGTCGGCGATGGCACACGCATCGCCTACCGCATCGACGGCGACGCCGGGAACCCCGTGCTGATGCTGTCGAATTCCATCGCCACCACACTGCGGATGTGGGACATGCAGGTCAACGAGCTGTCGAAGCATTTCCGTGTTCTGCGTTATGATTTTCGCGGCCACGGAGGGTCAAGCGTTCCGGCCGGTGCTTATTCGCTCGACCGGCTTGGCCGCGACGTGATCGAGCTGCTCGATGCCTTGGCCATTGAACGCGTACACTTCCTCGGTCTGTCGTTGGGCGGCTTCGTCGGGCAGCGGCTCGGCATCCACGCGCCCGAGCGGATCGAACGCTTGATCCTGAGCAACACCTCGTCCTACCTCGGACCGGCAAAGCAGTTTGACGAGCGGATTGCCGCCGTGCTGCAGGCGCCGGACATGGCGGAAACCGCCGAGATGTTCCTGGGCAACTGGTTCCCTGCGCGTATGCTGGCGGCCAACGAGCCCGTCATCGAGGAATTTCGCGCCATGCTGCTGGCTATCGACCGGCAAGGCTTGGCTGGTCTGTTCGCGGCGGTTCGCGATGCGGACCTTCGCCGAACCGCAGCGCTGATTTCCAGGCCAACGTTGGTGATCGCCGGCCGGCACGACACTGTGACAGCCGCCAGCCATAGCGAGTTGATCGCGGCGACGGTGCCCGGCGCGAAACTGGTTGTCCTGCCCGCGGTCCACTTGTCGAATGTCGAGTACCCCACCGAGTTCATGGAGGCCGTGCTTGGTTTTCTGCGCTGAGATGGAGCACGACAGGGACGCTGAGTGAAACCCCGGTTTGAACATCCCCGCATGGACCGCAACCTATGATGCGCTAGCGCGCAGTGCAGGCTAGACTGGGCAATATCAATAGCGGATGACGGCTGACATGGAACTTGGCTTTCGCCCATTAACGCCCGATCTGTGGCCGGCGCTCGAGGACCTGTTCGGTGACAGCGCCGTCTGCAGTCGCTGTTGGTGTATGTATGGGCGGATCGGTCGTTCTTACCGAAAGAGACCCGGCGAGGAAAACAAGGCAGCGTTCCGGCAAGCCGTCCAGCATGGTCCGCCTCCAGGCATCCTCGCCTTCGACGGCGATACGGCTGTCGGCTGGTGCCGGGTGACGCCGCGAGATGCCCTGCCCTGGCTCGATCGGCTGTGGCAGCTCAAGCGTGTGGATGATGCGCCGGTCTGGTCCTTGTCCTGCCTGTACGTGCGAAAACGATACCGCAGGCGGGGCGTAACATTCCAGCTGATAGCAGAGGCACTGGAACTCGCGAGGCGCGCAAATGCTCCTGCGCTCGAAGCCTATCCTTTCGACGCGGACGTATCGCCGAGTGCTTCCGGCAGCGGATATGCCTCCACCTTCGCGCGCGCCGGGTTCAGGGTCGTCGCTCGCAGGACGCCGGCCCGCCCGATCGTGCGCTATGATTTCAGGTAGATTGCCGATCATCGCCTGTAATGGTTGGACGGCTTGTCGACAAAGCACAGCGAAGGCATGGCCAGCGTCCTGAGTGTCAGATCGCCGATCGGCCGCAGATTCTCGACAACGGATGAACCGAATCGTCTAACCAGGACTGATAGATGAGTAGCTCTCAAATGGATAAGTATGTCTGGGCCTCGGTCTTATATTACACCGTGGCTGCAGTTGGATTTGTGGTTATTTTTGTCTCGATCAATGTGCTTGGAATTTTGTGGGGCCTGCTTGCAATATTCGGGTATTTGGCGCTGGTTACATCTCTCAACATATGGCGACGCAATCGACATCCGCGAAGCGTCTATCAAGTCGAATTGACCAAACGAAGACTGGACGGCTAATCACCGCTGGATGAAAACTCCGAGCATCGCGCCAGTCGCTTTTTTCACATCAGATGCCGGAAGACCCGGCGACGCCGCGCCGCGCGCGAGTCTAGGTTAGAGGCCGAATTCCGGAGCCGCCCAATCCACCATGCAGACCTATGATTTCATCATCGTCGGCTCCGGTTCGGCCGGCTCGGTCCTGGCCGAGAGACTGTCGGCTTCCGGCCGCTTCTCGGTGCTGGTGCTGGAAGCCGGCGGCAGCGACCGCCGCTTCTACGTGCAGATGCCGCTCGGATACGGCAAGACCTTCTTCGACCCGGCGGTCAACTGGAACTACAAGGCCGAGCCGGACCCCGGCCTCGCCGGCAATGTCGACCACTGGCCGCGCGGCAAGCTGCTCGGCGGCTCGAGTTCGATCAACGCCATGGTCTGGATCAGGGGCGCGCGCGAGGATTTCGATGCCTGGCGGGATGCCGGCAATCCCGGCTGGGGCTTCGATGACCTGCTGCCTGCGTTCAAGGCACTGGAGGATAACCAGGCGGGCGCCGACCAATGGCGCGGCGTCGGCGGGCCGCTGCATGTCACCGACTGCTCGACCTCCGTCCATCCGCTCACCAAGCGCTATCTCGCCGCCGCCAACCAGGCCGGCCTGCCGCTCAACCCGGATTTCAACGGCGCCTCGCAGGAAGGCGTCGGCGTCTACCAGATCACCACCAGGAACGGCCGCCGCATGTCGGCGGCGCGCGCCTTCCTGCGCCCGGCGATGAAGCGCAAAAATGTCCGCGTCGAGATCAACGCGCTGGCGACAAAGATCCTGTTCGAAAGCAAGCGTGCCGTCGGTGTCGAGTATCTCCAGAATGGCGCGACGAAAACCGCCCGCGCCGGCCGCGAGATCATCCTGTCGGGCGGCTCGGTCAATTCGCCCCAATTGCTACAGCTTTCAGGCATCGGCCCGTCGGCGCTTCTTGGCGCGCTCGGCATTCCCGTCGTTCACGCCAACGAGAATGTCGGGGCAAACCTGCAGGACCATGTCGGCATCAACTACACGTTCAAGGGCAGGCTGCCGACGCTCAACCAGATCCTGCGCCCGTGGTGGGGCAAGCTGCTGGTCGGCATGCAATACGTGTTTTTGCGGTCGGGCCCGCTGTCGCTGTCGATGAACAATGCCGGCGGCTTCTTTCGCACCGATCCGGCCGCGGCACGGCCCAACATGCAGCTCTATTTCCAGGCGTTTTCGACCGTCATTCCGAAGAGCGGCGAACGCCCGATCCTTACGCCCGATCCATGGCCGGGCTTTTCCATCGGGCTGTCCAATTGCCGTCCATCGAGCCGCGGCGAAATCATGATCCGCTCCGCCAATCCGCGCGATTATCCCAAAATCGTCGCCAATGCCTTTTCGACCGAGGCGGACGTCGCTGAAATGCTGGCGGCGGTGAAATTCGTCAGGAAGATCGCCTCGATGCCGGCGATGGCCGAGATCATCGAGGAAGAGGTTTTGCCCGGTCCCTCGATCACCTCCGACGCGGATCTCATTCAGGATTTCAGGAAGCGCTCGGGCACCGTCTATCACCCGGTCTCGACCTGCCGCATGGGGCCGGACGCGGCGCACGCCGTCGTCGATCCGCGCCTCAAGGTACACGGCATCCAGGCGTTGCGCGTCATCGATGCCTCGATCTTTCCCGACAACATAACCGGCAACACCAACGCCGCCGCGATCATGACCGGATGGAAGGGCGCCGAACTGGTTCTGGAGGATCAGAAATGAAAATCACCGACGTCAAGACCTGGGTGGTCGGCAATCCGCCGCCCGGCATCGGCGGCAAGTATTTCATCTTCGTCAAGCTCACCACCGATGGCGGCATCGTCGGCTATGGCGAAGCTTACAACGCTACCTTCTCGGCCCATGTCACCGCAAAAATGGTCGAGGACATGGCAGAGCGCTATCTCGTCGGCCGCGATCCGCACGACGTCGAAAACTTCTTCCGCCGCGCCTATTCGTCAGGCTTCACCCAGCGCCCCGACGTGTCGGGCATGGGCTGTTTCTCGGCGCTCGAAATCGCCTGCTGGGACATCATCGGCAAGGAGGCCGGCAAGCCGGTCTACAAGCTGCTTGGTGGCCAGGTGCACGAAACGCTGCGTTCCTATACCTACCTCTACCCGCACAGCGGCAGCGTCCACTCCGAGGACGCCCGCGGCAAGAACGTCTACAACGACCCCGATCTGGCCGCCGCCTGCGCGCTCGAATATGTCGAGCAGGGTTTTAACGCGGTCAAGCTCGACCCGGCCGGCCCCTACACCGCCTTCGACGGCCACCAGCCGCGCCTCGTCGACATCGACCTCTCCGCCCGGATGGTCAAGGCGATCCGCGAGGCGGTCGGCACCCGCGCCGATATCCTGTTCGGCACGCACGGCCAGTTCACAGCTTCGGGGGCGCTGCGCATGGCCCGCGCCATCGAGCCTTATGACCCGCTGTGGTTCGAGGAGCCGGTGCCGCCCGACATGCCCGAGGTGATGGCGCAGGTCGCCCGTGCGACCTCGATCCCGATAGCCACCGGCGAGCGGCTGACGACCAAGTTCGAATTCGCGCGTGTGATCGAGAACCGCGCGGCGACCATTCTGCAGCCGGACCTTGGCCGCTCCGGCGGCATTCTCGAAACCAAGAAGATCGCCGCCATGGCCGAAGCCTATCACATCCAGATCGCGCCGCACTGCTATTGCGGGCCGATCGTCGGCGCCGCCAACATCCAGCTCGCGGTGACGCTGCCCAACTTCCTCATTCTGGAATCGCTGAAGCAGTGGGGCGGATTTCACGAGAAGCTGCTCAAGAAGAAGATCGAATGGCAGGACGGCAATGTCATCCCGTCGAAGGAGCCCGGCCTCGGCGTCGAACTCGATGAAGCCGTTTGCGAAGCGCATCCCTGGACCGGCAAGGACCTGCATTTGCAGATGATGCAGACACCGCTGATGCCGTGAGCGCCAGCCTGATCCGCAACGGCTTTGCCGTCACCGTCTACGACCGCGGCCCGGCGCCTGGTTCCTCGGCACAGAGGATTTGACGGGTCGCTTGCGTTGACGGAACCGCATGCCTTGGTGATTAGCGCAAACGCCCATCGCTTCGTCATCCTGGGGCGGAGCAAGGAGCGAAGCGACGCGGCGCAGACCCCGGGATCCATGCCGCGACTTCAGAGCGCTGCTGCGGTGCAAAATTCTGCTCCGCTGCACTCTTTGATCAAGGTTACGGCATGGATCCCAGGGTCTCCGCGACGGAGCTTCGCTCCTGCTTCGCCCTGGGATGACGAAGTTGGGGGGGATTCGGCCAATCTCCAGGGTTTGCGATTTACCACCGACAGGAACGACCGACGTTCGCTGCCGATGGGCCGCCACCTGCCAAAATCACTGTTTCAAGGAATTGGTCGACCATGATCGTCAGGCTTCTGGAAGATGCGATCGGAACCGATCTTCGCGCGCCTGGTTTCCCGGCCAAGCTCGAGGCCTGACATCAGGCAATTGTCACGCGATTTCAGCACATTGGCCGGATCGCTGGAATCACCGCCGAAAGAACTTGAATCAACCCCTCAATGCCTTGATTCAATATCTCAGCGTCAAGGCGCCGGGTAGGATCTCGAAGGTCGCCGGTATGCGACCCGGCGATTCGCCGTCTATGTCGATCAGCGCGGCGTTCTTTTGCACATCGCCGAGCGGCTCGACAACCACTTTCTTGCCGCGCAGGATGGTGATCGCCGGATGGTTGCGGTGCCGCCCGCCATAGAGCAGGCGGATGTCCCAGATCAGCTTCAGCTTGCCGGCGGCGCGCAGAATGACGATGTCAAACTCGCCGTCGTTAAGCTCGGCATCGGGCGCGATCATCATGCCGCCGCCGAAGAATTTGCCGTTGGCCACCGCCACCAGTGCCATGCGCGCCTCGACCGGGGCACCGTCGTCGATGGTGATCGCAACGTCCTGGAAGCGGTAGCGGAGGAACTCCCAGACCGTGCGCCAATAGAACAACGCCTTGGCCGAAACCTTGCCCTTGCGCTTGTCGGCGTTGACGGCACGGTCG
Organism: Mesorhizobium sp. M1142; assembly: GCF_040318565.1. Classification (NCBI taxonomy): domain Bacteria; kingdom Pseudomonadati; phylum Pseudomonadota; class Alphaproteobacteria; order Hyphomicrobiales; family Phyllobacteriaceae; genus Mesorhizobium; species Mesorhizobium sp. M1142. Next base: position 66,515 of record NZ_JAMYMK010000008.1, on the reverse strand, counting down.
GTGACGCCGGAGAGCCCGAGGCTGGCGATGTTGATGAAATGGCGGCTGGCCAGCGCGCCGTGGTCGTCGACATAGCTGATGCACCCGGCATCGACCTTGCGCCCTTTGGCCTCGGCAATCCGCTTCAGTGTCAGGTCGACATTGTTCGACAGGCCGAGCCCGCGCGCGAAGTCGATGCCGGCGCCGCACGGCAGCAGCCCAAGCTCGGCCGTCCGGCCGCTTTCTCGGAAAGCTTTCAGCAGCCCGTCGGCGACCTCGCTGGCGGTGCCGTCGCCGCCGGCCGCGATCACCAACTCGAAGCCGATGGCGGCAAGGTCGAGCGCCAGCCGTTCGGCATCGCCCTCGGCCTGCGTTTCACGCAGCTCGAAATCGCCGAAATGTCTTTTCAGCGACGCCGCAACCTCGGGCCAATGCCGCTTGAGCCTGCCGCCGCCGGCGATCGGATTGAGAACCACCGCGACCTTCAAGCCCGCCTCCCCAAGGCCATCGAACACGCCTTCCAATCATTTGCCGGCATTGAAGCCCCCGCCGGCCCGCGGGGCAAGATCGAATGTCCGACAATGCGGTTTTGGCCTCGAGGCGGCAAATCCCGGCCGGCGGCGGCAGAGATCGGAAAGTCCCTGTTTTGGCAGGGTCAGTCCCCGATAATCCCGCTATCCACAGGCACGCGGCAGTTCCGCCAAACACTTATCCGACATACATTAAACCCATCTCAGGCGGCTACCGATCGCCACGCCGAAAGGCACAGCGGAACGGCGGATTTCCTGAGGCCCGTACGGCCCTGAACGAGAACAGGCTTGCCTGTTGGAGGGATGGAAGCCGAGACCTACGGGGCCGCGGAAAGCGTGCGAACGCCGACGGCGGACCGATGCTGCCATGAAGGACGGCAAAAACCTTCGATGGCGCGCCGGGCAAAGCTCGCAAGAGTGGAGACCGGCGTGGTCCGGAACGGACGCTACCCTCGGGTGGCGACTGGCAGGACCGTCAAAATCAAGGCCGGCATGGCGCGACACCTTTCGGGAGTTGCTGCCGCGACCGTGTCCTGATCTGACAGGGAGGCGCTGGGAGAAATCCCGGCGCCGACTGTCCTTGTGGCCCCGCCGGACGACTTTGCCGGCGACGCTTCACCCTGCGCCAAAATCAGCTACTATCCACTTGCCGTGGGAGGCCGGTTAAAAGGGCTGACGGCAGGGGGACATTTCATGACGCTCATCCAGAAGCTTGCTGTTGCCTATGCTTTCCTGTTCTTCGGCGTTGTTGCCATCGGCTATGTGCCGGCCTTCAACGATGCCGGCGGCAATCTGTTCGGCCTGTTCTCGCTGCAATGGTATGATGATTTGCTGCACGCCTTCTCCGGCGTCTGGGCGCTGGCGGCCGCCTTCATCTCGCACCGCCAGGCGGTGTTCTATTTCAAGCTGTTCGGCTCGGTCTATCTGTTCGACGGCGTGCTCGGCCTGGTCACTGGTTCCGGCTGCCTCGATGGCGGCATTTTCATCAACGGCTTCCGCTCCCTGAACGACATCGAATTCCCGGCCCGCTTCTTCGCCAACCTGCCGCACATCGTCATCGGCGGCTTCGCCGTCTATGTCGGGTTCTGGCTGTCGAAACGTGTGTACGACCATTTCGCCACGGCCTGACCGGCCATGTTCCTGTTCCGCTGGCTGAAGCGCATCATCAAGGCGATCCTCTGGCTCGTCGTCATTGTCGTGTTGATCCCGATCGCCGGGCTGGCCTACGGCTTTCTCACGACGCCGTCGCTGGACACAACGCCTTTGCCGGGCGTCGCTGAGGGTGCCCCGCCGAAGGCGCTGGCCGACAAGATCCGTGCCGAAATCCCCGGCTACCAGCGGCCGGAGGAATCGACCTTTCTTACTTATCCGGAATGGGCCATCGTCTACGCCGCCCGCGAATATGCCGGCTTCGTCGACAAGAACCAGCCGAGCGGTTTTCCCTATCTCTCCTATATCGGCCGCTTCTGGCAGGACTATGCGATGGTCATCCGCGCCAGCTCCGCCTACAGGTTCAACCTCGACAATCACCAGATGCTGGTGATCATCGGCACCAGCCACACGATCGAGCACGCCATCCAGTGGGCCTATGAAAATACGGTCGGCCGCGTCACCGAAGCGACAGCCGGCAAGCGCACCGCCGTCGACATCTACCAGGCCAAGGTGGCGGCGGAGTATGCCGGTTTTCTCGACCAGGTGCCGTGGTACCAGTTTCCCTATGCCGAAAAGCGTGCCGGCCTGTTCGCCGTCCAGCCGGCAGCGGACGACAGCGCTGTCCGTACCAGCGAACGCAAGCTCGCCTTCGGCTTCGCCGACACCATCAAGCAAGGCTACGCCGATCTGATCAAGTCGGCGCTCGCCGCCACCACCGATCCGGCCTTGCTCGACATTCACGTCTGGGCCAAGGGTCCGGTCAGCGAGGTGACGCGCAACGAGCCCGACACTTTGCTGGAGCGCGATCTCGGCGCCGACGGCACGGTCTTCGTCACCAGGCGCTATCAGGTGTTCACCGACATGATTCCGCGCCTGATCGGCAAGGGCATCTCCTTCGTCGAGATCGGCGGCAATGACGAGATCATGGTCACCATGCTTTCCAACGACGAAATCAAGGTTCCCGAAGATGCACGCACCTTGTTCAGCTACCCGCTTCCGGCGGAACCTTCGACGCGACGCACCGGCCTGACCGTCGCCGTGCGCAAGCTGCACATCGTGCTGCCAGCGCTGATGACGGCAGGCGCCAGGCTCGAGCATGTCTACGATTACTGAGGCCTTTCGGTCACAGCCGGCCTCGGCAAAACGTTGCGTGATGCTCCGCCACGCTCATTCCACAATCGCGGCCAAATCCCGCCTTGTTCCGCAACGATTGATGATGCCGTAGACACGTTGTCTTGCGCACATGTGCAGGCAACTCGGAGGCACAAGACCGTGATCAAGACCGCCCTTGTCGCCATGACCATCGTCGGCTGCGACTGCGACGCCAGGCTTTGCGAATATATCGGCGAGACGCCCGCCAAATGGTCGACCATCGCCGAATGCGAAGCGGCGATGAAAAGCCAGATGCTGCACGAGCGCAATTTCGACTATCCGCTGGTCTCCGGCATCTGCCGGACACAGAACTCGTCTTCGTCATCGCAACTCGCTGCGACCGCTTCCGAGCCTGAATTGACGACGGCCAGTACGGCCGCGACAGACCCGCTGCCACCGGAACTGAGCCATCGGCCCAGTGCTGCGGTCGGAACGCAGGCAACGGCGACGGAAACGGAAGCCGTCCGGCCGGTCGCCTATGAAGCGGCGGTCGATGGCGGCCGCGCCGTGCTCTACCGCACGAAGGCCGGCTACGCCGTGGTCAAGACCGATCTCGGCCGCGCCGCATCGGCAACGATCGGCATCGCCAGGCGTTCGGCGAACTGGCTGGCGGCGAAGCTGCCTGACGGTCTGTAGCCGCCGCTTCAGGCCGTGCCGATCAATGCCTTGACGGCGCGATAAAAAATCGACGAAAACAACTCGCCCGGATCGTATTGCAGCTTCTTCGCCAGGAAGGACGGCAGTTCCGGATAGGAGGCAAGCAGTTCCTTGCCTGTGTAGTGGAGCTGGTAGGGCAGGAAAAAACGCCCGCCATGCTTGATCGTCACGTCGATCAGCGCCCTTGTCAGCGCCCGCATCCTGGCATTGCCGTCGGCGTCTGTCGGCTGATTGATGTAGAGCACCAGCGAATAGGCCGGCTCCGGCGCATAATTCAGCGCCACATCCTCCTTGTGGACGATGCGTACCGACGCGTTGAGCACCGGCAGGGTCTGGTTGCGCAGGATCTCGCGCGCTTCCGCGATGAACGGGTTATAGGCCGCCCGCGGGATGAAATACTCGTGCAGGATGTCGGTCTCATCGAGCAGATCGTTGAACAGATAGGGCACTGAATCGTGCATCGGATTGTTGCGCGTGACGAGGCAGGCCTCGCCCTCGGCCATTGCCGTCGTCCGCGCCACCGTGCAGCTCTCGAATTGCGGCTCCAGCGTCTTTTCGGTGAACCATTTCAGCTCCTGGAACAGGCTGCCCCATTTCGCCAGGTTGATGATCACCCGCTTGAGCCCGACCGAACCCGGTTCACCGATTGCCGGCTGGTCGGCCGGCGGCTGGTCGGCCACCTTGTCATAGCGGTAGACGATCATATCCTCGAGGAAATTGCCCGGCGCAGTCGACAGATGCCCATAAAACAGACCGATCGCCCTGTTTGGCTCCAGAACCTCGGCGAAGAACGTCGGGAAATCGTCCGATCTGATGATCTCGCGCGAGGTCCGGTAGACGGCGTTGTCGACGATGTCGAGTGTCGCCTCCAGCACCACGCCGAACAGGCCGTAGCCGCCGACGACGTGGCGGAACAGCTCGGTATTTTCGGCCGGTGAGCAGGTCGTCACCGAACCGTCGGCCAGCATCACCCGCATCGATCGGATCGAGTCGGCGACCGAGCCGGCCTGGTGGTCCATGCCATGCGCGTTGACCGACAGCGAGCCGCCGACCGAAAAGATGTCGGTCGACTGCATCGCCTTTACCGCGAAGCGCGGGTGCAAAAGGTTCTGAATGTCGTGCCAGCGCGCGCCCGGCTGCAAGGTGATCGTCTTCGCCGTCGGGTCGACACTGACCTTGTTGAATTTGCGCATGTCGAGGACCAGCGCGTTATCGTCGAAGGCGTGGCCGCCCATCGAATGGCGCACCGCCGCGACCGAGACCTTCAGGCTATTGGCGCGGGCAAAGGCCAGCGCGCTCGCGATGTGGTCTTCCTCGCTGACTTCGATAACGCCGTAGACCGGTGTCATCGACAAGCCGCTGGCATCGTTGATGTCGCCGCCCTTGGTCAGCCATGGCAGCGCCGGATCGTAGGCTGGCGGGCCCCCCAGCGGCTTCTGCGCCAGGTCGATCCCGTCAATGTCGGCGATGCGCCCGGAATTCTTCTGCCCCGACGGACCGCGCGCCAGGCGCGCCACGGTCGTCCCGCCCCAGAGCATCGCGCCGCCGACCACCGCCGCACCCAGCAGCAGCCGCCGCGACAGGCGAAACCCCTTGCGTTCCTCGACCATGACACCCCTCGCTGCCTCAGGGATAGCGCGGGTTTCCGGCAAAAACCAGAGCCGGAGTGCGTAGCAGAACTAGCGGCAGTTGCGGCAGTTGCGGCATCAGCATCAGGAGCATTTTCTTATGGTTGCAATTAAGGTATGTTTCGCGCTATGATTGAAGATCCGAACGGATCCATGATGATGCTGACCATTGTATGGGCGCCCATTCCATGAAGCTCGTGTCCCGCGCGATACTGTCCCTGATGCTAGAGCTTGCTCCGATATGCGCCGAGGCTCACGACTCCAGTCAGGGCGACGACAGCGTCGTCGCAGTCGCGCCTGACGATCCGGATATGGCGGCGGCGACTGCACAGGCACGTGCCACCCTGGACGCATTCCTGGCATTATCCCAGACACCGCCACCTGGAACGGACACATTCAAACTGAAGGTGATGATCAAGGACGGACATGTGACCGAACACTTCTGGGTCATCCCGTTCCAGCGGAACGAAACCGGATTCGTGGGGATATTGGCGAATGAGCCACATAGTGTCCACAACGTCGTGGCTGGCCAGTATGTAGAATTCAACCGAGACGATATTTCCGACTGGGGATATACCAAAAACGGTCACCAGGTTGGCAGTTTCACCGTCTGTGTGATGTTCAAGTCGATGCCGAAGGAAGAAGTCGACTACATGCGTAGCCAACGCGGCTTCGATTGCTGACCGCCCAGCCGGACTACCCCGCCTCCTCGTCCCGCGCCCCGATTTTGCGCACCAGTGCCGCCGTCGCCAGCATCGCCCCCATGTCTGCGATCATCGGCGCGGCATGCTTGGTGTAGTCCAGGCGCGTGGAGATATCCGGGAGCTCGAAGAAATTCCTTTCCTGCGGCAGCAGGAGGAAGCCGTCGCTGCCGTTGAGCGCGACGCGTGCCGGATCGTTCGGCCGGGTCTCGCCGAGCCATTGCAGCGCCTGCGCCAGCCGGCCCGTCACCAGCGGCCGCGCCGCCTCGATATTGTCGGTGCGGAACTCATAGGCGGCATCGAGCTCCGGCACGCCGCTGGACAATTCCTGCATCTTGCTGCCGAAGATGCCGCGGAGGAAGCCGACGACCTTGTTGGTCCGGCGCGCGGCCACCAATGTGCCGGGGAACGGCACGATCGTCTCGAAGGCGACGATCACGCCCTTGAACACTGCCGTCGTGCTCTTGCCCGTCCCTTCCCGTAGATCTGCTTCGTACAGCTCGAATGGAAACCCTTCATAGCGGCCGGAGAAAACATCGTCGAAAGACTGTCGGTTGAACGAACCAACCGTCTCACGCGGCAGTCGGTCGAACGAATTCGGCTTGACGTTGTGGCGATACCGCATGTCCTCGATGAAACCGAAGATGATCGGCAACAGCGTGCTGCGAAACGACTGCTGCAATTTGCTCGCTGGCTTGATCGCCCGGAAATAGAGCAAGATCGCTGCCAGGAGTCCGCCGACATAGAGGAACACATGCGGGGTCGAGACCCACTGCTCGTTCGGGTCGGCAACCCCGTTGAAGAGCCAGGCCACAAACACCACGAACGCCAGCACCAGCCCGATGAACAGTGGGACCCGCCAGCGCGTCCGGCGATGGGCCGAAGCTCTTTCGGCCTCATAGGCCTCGATGTTCTTCCTGAGGCCGGCGATCACCGCTTCGCTCGGCATGAAATCCGCAGTTTCCATCACCCACCGCCGCCACAAGCCTGCCCGCGCTGGGCATGATAGCCGGTTTGGTGGACCGCGTCAGCGCAGCCGTCAGCGCCCGGCACTGAAGATCGCATCGAGGCGGGCCAGAACCCTTTGCCTTGATTTTCCCTTCAACATTTCAACCGGCACCAGCCGCTCGTGATCGCCGGCGCGCAGCCGCATGAAGGCATGCAGCCGGTAGGCGGCAATGGCGCCGCGCGTGCCGGGATCGGCGCTGATGTCGACGACGAAAATGGCACCGATGCGGCCAGGCCAAGGCTGGCGCGCGAAGGCGGTGCCGAAGAAATCGCCGAGTCCATAGGCGACGAGCGTCTTGCCGATCCGCTCGATCGGCTGCACGACATGGGCATGATGCCCGGCGATCAGGCAGACGCCATGTTCGGCCAGAAGCCGCGCCAGTGCCCGCGTCCTCGCACGTGGAAAATGCCGGAATTCCCAATCCCAATGCGGCACCGCGCAGAGGAGGTCGACACCCGAAGCGGCATCGCGCGGCCATTGCGCCGGATCGCCTTGCATCGAGACACGGCCCGCGAACTGAGCCGCGTCGGCATTGCGCCACAAGGTAAAGGCGGCAAGGCCTATGGTCAGCGAACCAACCGCAAACCGCTCGACCGGAGCCGCAGTGCCGATCGTGCGGATGCCTAATTGCTCCAGCACGGCGACCGTCTCGTCGAAGCCGGCGATGCCCTGGTCGAGCACATGGTTGTTGGCCAGCGACAGCACCAGTTTTTCGCGCGAAATGCCGGCAGCGGCCAGCGCCTCGGCAAGGAACCGCTCGTTCATCGCGTGGTGCGTGCCAAACCTCGTACCCAAAACAGCGCTCGGCCGTTCCACCACCGGGCTTTCGCAATTGCCGACCACGAGATCGGCCGAGGCAAGCAGTGCCGCAATCGCCGGATCGCAGTCCGGCGCGCTGCGATTGGCCACCGCCGAGATATCGCCGACGAAAGCCAGCCGCACCGTCCGCGCCGGCGGCGGGTCGAGCAGGGCTGCGTCCGCCGGAGCAAAGCCGCGCGCGTCGCCATTGAGCGAAGGCCGGAGGAAGCGTGGCAGCCAGGACAGTTTGTAGGAAAGCGGATAATTCGACACGCGACGGCCCAATGGTTTGCCTTGTGTAGCCCGCCAGCCGGATTGATTGAAGCGCTGACTGTTATCGTTGAACCACAGGGCTACAGGCGCGCGAACCAAATGCGTGTATGATCCACTGCGGAGCGACAAAAGGGGTGATCACGATGACGCGTTTTTCCAGGCTGATGGCATGCGCCATCGTTCTTTTCCTGCCGCTGTCTTCGGCCGGCGGCGCTGTGCCGGATACCGCGGCCCTGTTCGAGGCAAAAACCGTGGCCGAGCGTAACGGCGCTCTTGCCGCTCTTGAAACCGCCGCGCCAGGCGATCCGGCAGCCGCCTACGCCGCCGGCGCCGGCGAATTCTTCACCGCGCTGGAGATCCTGGCCGGCGGCCTGCATCGCCACGGTTTCGAAAGCCCGCAATCCTTCATGCTGCCGCTGATGCGGCTGCCGGTGCCGGACAATGCCAATCCCGAGCCACTGACCTACGAACAATTCCGCGCCATTCTCGTCGCCTTCCGCGATCGGTTGGAGAAATCCGCAGCCACGCTGGGTTCGGTGCCCGCCGACGCGGACATCGGCACGGTCATCGACCTCACCCGCCTCGGCATCGATCTCAACGAGGATGGCCAGATCGCGCCGGACGAAAGTGCCGCCGCGATCATGGCGTTTCTGTCACGCGGCGGCGGTGTGCCAGACGCGGCCGCACCCGCCCTCACCTTCCGCTTCGACCGCGCCGACGGTTATTGGCTGCAGGGCTATGCCGAGTTCCTGATGGCGCAGGCAGACTTCTGGCTGGCGCATGATTTCAAAAACACATTCGACGGCTCCTTCCACATGCTGTTCCCGCGCGCAAAACTGCCGCTGCAGGATACGCTCGTGCCGCTGGACGCTGGCATGAATGGCGGCATCCTGACGTCCGAATGGCGCCTCGCCGACTTCATCTCCCTGGTGCATCTCATCAACTGGCAAGTGGTCGAGCCTGAGCGCCGGCAAGCGGCGCGCCGCCATCTGATGGAGATGATCCGACTGTCGCGCGAAGACTGGAAAGCCATCCGCGCCGAAACCGACAATGACCGCGAATGGCTGCCCGGGCCGCAGCAGAAAGGCGCCAGCCCGCTGACGGGCCTTGAAGTCGGCGAGGAGCAGGTGCAGGCCTGGCTCGCCGCCCTTGATATGGCCGAGGATCTTCTGGAAGGCCGCACCTTGCTGCCGCATTTCCGCATCGCCGACAAAGGCATCAACATGAAGCGCTTCTTTGATGAGCCAAAAACCTTCGACCTGGTGCTGTCGATCACCGGGCCGGCCATCGCGCCCTATCTCGAACGCGGCAAGATTCTCACAAGCGAGGAGTTCAACCAGATCCAGCGCCAGTTCGGCGGCGCCGGGTTTCTGACGTTCGCGCTTTGGTTTAACTGAGGACGAAACCTGGAGGGTGCTCCTGACAGCCTGCTGTCAGCAGCCAAATTGCGCCTCGCGCTACCCGCCACTCCGCTCTTTCCATTTTGGCCGATACCTCCCATATTCGGGCCATGGCCAGACTCTCCGACAAGAAAACGCCGCCGCCGGCGAATGACGAGCGCGCTTCGCCGCCCAAGCGGCGCAGTCCGCTGACCGATTTCCTCGATGCCTCGGAGCCCCTGTACAAGGGCGGCTTTGCCGAGGCGCCGCAGGCCGAGTTCACCGGCGCGCCGCTGACCGGCTCGATTGCCGACTGGGCCGAGCAGATCGAGCGGGAAGCCGAGAAGGAAGGGCGTCAAATCTCCCCCATCGAGGGGGAGATGTCGCCGAAGGCGACAGAGGAGGTCGGCAAAGGAAGCGCTCGGCATGAAGGGTCGCAGAGCACTGCCGCACCGACTCCACCCGGCGGCTCCGCCGCCACCCTCCCCTCGAGGGGGAGGGAAGGCGCCAAGTCTGCCAAGAAGATCCCGGAGCGCTCCTCTTCCCCCGGCCGTACTGCACGCGGCACCTCGATGGGCGGCGCGGCTTCGGCGCGGGAGCGCACTGCGGCCGGTCTCAATCCTGTCGCCGGCCTCGACATTTCGCTGGAGGACGCCGAGACCATGGCCTCGGGCGGCGTCACCGCCACCGTCGCGGCGCTGTCGGCGCTGATCGAATCTGGCAATCCGCTGCACAAGGACGGCGTGCTGTGGACGCCGCACCGCCCTGCCCGGCCGGAGAAGTCCGAAGGCGGCATCGCCATCAGGATGGTCTCGGATTTCGAGCCGGCCGGCGACCAGCCGACCGCGATCAAGGATCTCGTCGAGGGCGTCAACAGCAACGACCGCACCCAGGTGCTGCTCGGCGTCACCGGCTCGGGCAAGACCTTCACCATGGCCAAGGTGATCGAGGAGACGCAACGCCCTGCTCTGATCCTGGCGCCCAACAAGACGTTGGCCGCGCAGCTCTATTCCGAGTTCAAGAAATTCTTCCCGGAAAACGCCGTCGAGTATTTCGTCTCCTACTACGACTACTACCAGCCCGAGGCCTATGTGCCCCGGACCGACACCTACATCGAGAAGGAATCCTCGATCAACGAGCAGATCGACCGCATGCGCCATTCGGCGACGCGCTCGCTGCTCGAGCGCGACGACGTCATCATCGTCGCCTCGGTGTCCTGCATCTACGGTATCGGCTCGGTCGAGACCTATACGGCGATGACCTTCCAGATGCAGATCGGCGACCGGCTCGACCAGCGCGCGCTGCTCGCCGACCTCGTCGCCCAGCAATACAAGCGCCAGGACATCAACTTCGTCCGCGGCTCGTTCCGGGTGCGCGGCGATACGATCGAGATCTTCCCGGCCCACTTGGAAGACCGCGCCTGGCGCATCTCGCTGTTCGGCGACGAGATCGAAGCGATCACCGAATTCGATCCGCTGACCGGCCAGAAAACCGGCGAGCTGAAGAGCGTCAAGATCTACGCCAATTCGCACTACGTCACGCCGCGCCCGACCTTGAATCAAGCCATCAAGTCTATCAAGGAAGAACTTAAATATCGGCTGCAAGAGCTTGAAAAGGCTGGCCGCCTGCTTGAGGCGCAGCGGCTTGAGCAGCGCACCCGCTTCGACCTGGAGATGCTGGAGGCGACCGGCTCCTGCGCCGGCATCGAGAATTATTCGCGCTATCTGACCGGCCGCAAGCCGGGCGATCCGCCGCCGACACTGTTCGAATACATTCCCGACAATGCGCTGGTCTTTGTCGACGAAAGCCACGTCACCATACCGCAGATCGGCGGCATGTATCGCGGCGACTTTCGCCGCAAGGCGACGCTGGCCGAGTATGGTTTCCGCCTGCCGTCCTGCATGGACAACCGGCCGTTGCGCTTCGAGGAATGGGACGCCATGCGCCCGCTCTCCGTCGCGGTTTCGGCGACGCCCGGCGCCTGGGAGATGGAGCAGTCCGGCGGCGTCTTCGCCGAGCAGGTCATCCGCCCGACCGGCCTGATCGACCCGCCGGTTGAAGTGCGCCCGGCCAAGACACAGGTCGACGACGTAGTCGGCGAAATCCGCGAAACCACGAGGGCCGGCTACCGCACGCTGGTCACCGTGCTGACCAAGCGCATGGCCGAGGATTTGACCGAATATCTGCATGAGCAAGGCATTCGCGTCCGCTACATGCACTCCGACATCGACACGCTTGAGCGCATCGAGATCCTGCGCGATCTGCGCCTCGGCGCCTTCGACGTGCTGGTCGGCATTAACCTGCTGCGCGAAGGCCTCGACATTCCCGAATGCGGCTTTGTCGCCATTCTCGACGCCGACAAGGAAGGCTTTCTGCGCTCCGAGACATCTCTGATCCAGACCATCGGCCGTGCGGCCAGAAACGTCGACGGCAAGGTCATCCTTTATGCCGACCAGGTCACCGGCTCGATGGAGCGGGCGATGGCCGAGACCAACCGCCGTCGCGAAAAGCAGATGGAGTGGAACGCGGCCAACGGCATCACCCCGGAATCGGTCAAGTCGCGCATTTCGGACATCCTGGATTCAGTCTACGAGAAGGACCATGTCCGCGCCGACATTTCGCAGTTCACCGACAGCGCCGGCGCGATGATGGGCAACAATCTGAAGGCGCATCTCGACGCCCTGGAAAAGCAGATGCGCGACGCCGCCGCCAACCTCGATTTCGAAAAGGCGGCCCGCATCCGCGACGAGATCAAGCGGCTGCGCGAGATGGAACTGTCCATCTCGGACGACCCGCTGGCCAAATATGCCGACATGGAAAGCCCGGTTTCGGGCCGCGAAAAGGGCAAGCACAACAAGGGCGTGGCCAAACATCGTACAGCAGAGGAACAGGAGCGTTTCCGCAGACTCGACGAGGCACGTGCCGCCGAAGAGGCGGCCAAGGCTGCCCGGCCCAACCTCTTCCGCAAGCCGGAGCTCGACGAAATGGGCGCCGACGGCGCCGTGCCGGTCAAGAAGCCGCTGTTGGCGAAACCTCCGCTGGACGATATGGGACCTGGCACCGACATGCCGACGCCGTCAGGCGCGGTCTCCCGTTCGCTGTTCAAGAAACAGTCGGCGCAGGAAGCGCACGGTTCGGATTTCGGTATACCGGGTGAACCGACCAAGCCGCTGTTCAGGAAGAACTCACTGGACGAGATGACGGTGCGGCGGACCGAGAAGCCGGTCGAGGGAAAAGCGCCGGCGAAACCACAGCCAATCTCCCCCCTCGTGGGGGAGATGCCAAGTGGTGGCAAAGAGGGCAGGGCAGAGGGGGGCGCGAAGGAACGCGACGTTTCAGCCAAACCCATTGTCCGTCAGCGCGCCGGCATCGGCTCCTACGAAGACCCCGCCGACGCCCGCCGTGAAAAGCGCCGGCCGGGCAAGACGGGTCGGCCGGGACGGTAGCGAGCTTCCCTTCTCCCCTTGTGGATAAGGTGGATCGGCGCGCAGCGCCGAGACGGTTGAGGGTGTTGGACGGAGCGCCGTCGATGCCAAGCTGGAACACCCCTCATCCGACCGCTTCGCGGCCATCTTCTCCCACCAAGCAAGGGGAGAAGGGGGAGCCTAGCCACTTGCCATCGGCCCTACCCTTGGTGTAGCCAGTTTCTACAACTTGAACGTCTTGAAAGGAGGGCTGCGTGTTATTTTCTCACCACCGTCAGCGCGGCCCTGTCTCTGCCCTGCGAGCTTGCTTGCAGGGCTGACCAGAGACGGTCCGGGTTTTTCTTCCCGCTTCGATTTTCTTGGTCTGCCCTTCGTGGTGCTGCAACGCTGAGCCTGATGGCCAGCCTGCGCACCGTCAAAGTGCATTGAACCGGAACTCACTCCGGACAGACCAGAGAAATCGACATGGCCCTGATCAGCCTCAAGTCCCTCGGCGTCACCATGAGTGCGCCGCTCTTCTCCAACCTCGACCTCAGCATCGGCACCGGCGACCGCCTCGGCATCGTCGCCGCCAATGGTCGCGGTAAATCCACTTTGTTGAGGTGCCTGACGGGCGAGTTCGAAGCCACCACAGGCGACATCACCCGCACGCGTGGCCTGCGCGTCGGCTATGTCGAGCAAATCATCCCCGCAGCGCTCGCCGGGCGCAGCTTTCATGAAGTGGTGGCCGACGTCTTGCCGGCCGAGCAGGCCGAAAGCGAACAATGGCGCGTCGATGTGGTCCTCGATTCACTCGATGTGCCGCAGCCGATGCGCGAGCGGCCGATGCGAGCCTTGAGCGGTGGTTGGCAAAGGCTGGCGCTGATCGCCCGTGTCTGGGTCACCCATCCCGACGTCCTGCTTCTCGACGAGCCGACCAACCATCTCGATCTCGCAAAAATCAGCCAACTCGAGACCTGGCTGAACGCGCTGCCGCGTGAGGTGCCGGTGGTGATCGCCAGCCACGACCGGGCGTTCCTCGACGCGACGACCAGCCGCACGCTGTTTCTACGCCCCGAACAATCGCCGGTGTTTTCGCTGCCCTATTCGCGGGCGAGGCTTGCGCTGGATGAGGTCGACGCCTCGACCGAGCGCAAATTCCAGCGCGACATGAAAGTGGCGCAGCAGCTGCGCCGGCAAGCGGCCAAGCTCAACAATATCGGCATCAATTCCGGCAGTGACCTTTTGACGGTCAAGACCAAGCAGCTCAACCAGCGGGCAGAGCGACTGGAAGAAGCGGCAGCGCCGGCACACCGCGAAAGATCGGCGGGCGCGATCAAGCTCGCCAATCGCGGCAGCCATGCCAAGGTGCTGATCACGCTCGACGACTTGGTGGTCGGAACACCTGACGGCACGGTTCTGTTCAGCACCGGCAAGCGACACATCTGCCAAGGCGACCGCATCGTCCTGCTCGGCCGTAACGGTGTCGGCAAATCACGGCTGATCGGCCTGATCCGGAACGCCATCGTCGAGCCAGAAACGGTGGCGCAAAGCGTGAAGGTGACGCCGTCGACCGTGCTCGGCTATAGCGACCAGGCATTGTCGGGCATCGGCGGCGATGACACGCCGCTGGCGATGGTCGCGCGCAGATTCGATGTGGGTGAGCAGCGCGCCCGCTCGCTGCTGGCGGGCGCCGGCGTCAGCATCGACATGCAGGAGCGCAGGATCGGCGTGCTGTCCGGTGGGCAAAAGGCGCGGCTGATGATGCTGGCGCTGAGGCTCGCCAATCCCAATTTCTACCTGCTCGACGAGCCGACCAACCACCTCGACATCGACGGCCAGGAAGCGCTGGAAGCGGAATTGCTGGAACGTCAGGCGAGCTGTCTGTTCGCCTCGCACGACCGCTCCTTCATCCGCGCGGTTGGCAACCGCTTCTGGCTGATCGAGAAACGGCGGCTGACCGAGATCGATAGCCCGGAAGCTTTCTTCCAGGAGGTAGCCGAAGCGGGCGGTTAGAAAATTGCGGAAAAAAATCCGGCGCTCTGTCGGATGATGATCGCATGCCACGTCCTTGGGACGCCGACACGGTGATGCCGGCGCCAATCGAGGAGAAAGCATCATGTCTATTCTGTCATCCATAGGTCACGCCGTGACGCGTTACTCGGCGGCTCGCGCCCGTTATCGCAGCGAACGCGCCATCCTTTCATTGCCGATCGAGTTGCGCAAAGATATCGGCTGGCCGGAAATCGTCGTCGACGCGCAAAACAGCCCGCGGATTCGCATCGAAGGTTGAAAGGTGGCAGTTGGCCGTCGCGGCAGGCGCCATTTCGAATCCAAAAACCATCGGCCGTGTAGGATCTTCGCCGTTCCGTTCGTCCTGTGGTTCGCAAAGGCCAACCAGACGCAAAGAGGAGCATGACATGAATGATCAGCCGCAGACCCAGTCCGCCGCCAAAGTGCTTGGCGGATTGACGCCCTACCTTCAGCTGGACGGCGCTTTCAAAGCCGCAGAATTTTACCAAAAGGCCTTCGGTGCCGAGCAGGTCTTTGCCTATCCGCCGGATGAACAGGGCCGCACCATGCATATTCATCTGCACATCAACGGTTCGACCCTGATGCTTTCCGACTTCTATCCCGAGCATGGAATGGCCGCTGTGAAGCCGCAGGGCTACACCATGCAGCTCCATCTCGGCAGCGATGATATCGACGCCTGGTGGAAGCGGGCCATCGAGGCGGGTTGCGAGGAAGTCGTGCCGTTGCAGGTGATGTTCTGGGGCGACCGCTGGGGCAATATGCGTGATCCGTTCGGCGTCGAATGGGCAATGAACGCACCGGTGAAAGCAGCTTAACATCCAACACAGGCTGTGTCTGAAATCACCTCTCCCCGCTCTAAAGGGAGAGGAAAACGATCACATGGAGGAAGTCAGATGTCCTATGTCGACGGTTTCGTACTGGCCGTGCCCAAGGCAAATCTCGATGCCTACAAGAAAATAGCGCAGACGGCCGGCGCCGTCTGGAAGGAGCATGGCGCGTTGGCCTATGTCGAATGCATTGGCGACGACGTGCCCTATGGCGAACTCACCTCGTTCCCGCGCGCCGTACAGGCCAAGGACGACGAGGTCGTCATCTTCTCATGGGTGGTCTACAAATCGCGCCAGAGCCGCGACGCGGTGATGGCCAAGGTGATGGCCGATCCTCGTCTCAAGCAGGACTGGGAGACCATGCCGTTCGACGGCAAGCGCATGATCTTTGGCGGTTTTCAGCCCTTCATCGAGCTGTAGGCGCCCCTCGATCAAGTTTATTGAGCAGCGGCTTCAGCCGGTCGCCATAGCGCTTCCACAGATCGACCGAGCCCTGATACATCGGCTGGCGCACTTGCGCGGCCGACGCCGTGCGCACCGGCCGGTCGGTCTGGTGAAACGACAGCACGGCGTCGTCCCATGGGAGGCCGAGATGGGCGATCAGCGCCCGCGACTGGCCTTCCTGGTCGGCGACGAAATCCTCGTAGCGAACGTCGTGCACGACATCAGGCAGTACGGCGTGCCAGTGCGCCATGATATCGGTGTAGAGGTTGTGGAAATCGGCGAGCTCGTCGAGATCGTAGCCGTAGCGATGGCTGTCGCCGCGAAAGTGCACCTTGTAGATCGACAGGCACGTCGCCGCCGCATCGCGCGCGCAATGGATGATCTTGGCCTTCGGCAGCATCATATGGATGAAGCCAACCAAGAGGAAGTTGCCGGGCATCTTGTCTGTGACGTGCCGAAAACCTGGATAGCAGGCGTGCAGCATGTCGAGATAGGCCTGGCCGGCCTCAGCATAGGCCTTGTCGGGCATGTCGGCGATGCCCCAGGGAAAGCCGCCCTTCATGCTGAGCGGAAACTGCTTGCCGACCGCCGTCTTCAATATGCTGAGCTCGCCGGCGCCATAGACCTGCGGATGGCTGGCGATGATCTGCTCGACCAGCGTGGTGCCGGATCGCGGCATGCCGACAACGAAGATCGGCGTGTCGTCGGCGATCCCGCCCGGCCTGTGTTTTTCAAAAAAGGTCTTGTCGAATACCGCCTTCATCGCCTCGAACTCGCCGCGCGTCTTGCCGGCGTCGTAGTCGATGCCCTGGCGGCGGATCGCGTTGCCTTCGGCGAAATAGTCGAAAGCGCGGCCATAATCCCTGAGGTCGTCGTTGGCCTTGCCGAGGCCGAAGGAAAGCTGCATGCGCGCCAGGCTGCCTTGCGGCGCCTTGGCGTGCTCCGCCTCCATGCGGGCAAGCTCGGCGTCGCGCTCCTCCTGGCGCTTGACCTGGGTGAGCATCAGCCAGGCCCTGGCCATGCCGGGGTCCACCGCCAGCGCCTGCCTGAAAAGATCCGCAGCCTCGTCGAGATTGCCCTTTTCCATCAGCCCGACGCCCAGGCCGTGCAAAAGATCGGCATCCTTCGGCCGGATCGTCAGCGCCTCGCGAAAAACAGCCAGTGCTTCATCCAGCCGGCCCGCTTCCTGCAGCGTTTCGGCAAGCCCGACGCGGGCGCGGACATGGAACGGGTTGCGGCCGATCGTGCCGCGATAAATATCTTCGGCGCCTTCGAATTGGCCGAGCTGCTTCAGCGACGAGCCGAGATTGTCGCGCGCCGCCAACTGGTCCGGCCGAATCGCCACCACCTTGCGGAAGAGATCGGCGGCGGCCGCTACCCGGCCCAGGTCGCGCAGCACGGTGCCGAGATTGTTGAGGAAATCCGGATTGTTCGGCTGCAGACGCACCGATTGTTCGATCAGCGCCACCCCCTCGGCGCTGCGCCCGGTCTGGTGCAGCAGAAGCCCGAGGAAATGCGCAGCAGCCGGGTGGTTGGCCTTTTGCGCCAGCACCTGACGGTAAAGCGCCTCGGCTTCCTGCCGGCGCCCCGCCTGGTGCAGCTGCAGCGCCCGCTGCACGTGCTGGTCGAGCCCCAGCGGCGGCTGTCCGCCTGAGCCGTAACGTGTGCCTGCCGGTTGTCTCGGATCTCTGTTGATGGGAAACCTGCCGTGTTGTCCGCCTGCCGCGATCTAGGCCATCGCTGCGGCACGTGCAAGAGCAGACGGCGGTCGCTACGAAGCAAACCTCCGAACCCGGGGAACTTACCGAAAGTCGGCCGGCGTCAGCACATACATGTTCTTGCGGCCGTGCGAGTAGGCTTCGCGCGCAATATCGTGGATCGACGAACGCTTGGCGTCGAAGGCACTGAGGAATTCGGCTTCGGCTCCGCTTGCAGCCGGGTTTACCGTCGAAAGTGCCGTAACCTCGATAAAGAACGGGACTTCGAACATGCCGTCATGCCCGACGAAACGAACGCGCTTGGCTGCAGCGTCGTAGGACCGGCTGGGATTGGGAAAATTGAGTGTCATGGCTTGCGCGTCAAATCAGGCGGTTGCTTTCGGCAAGCTGGCGCGCCCGCCGCACCGTGCCGTCGGTGTCGGCAATCCTTCGCCTTGCCGCCTCGTCGCTTCTTATCGTGAGGCGCGGCGATATGACCTTTGTCGGCTTGACGACAGGATCGACTGCAACTGTCGGGACATTCGCTGTTCTTACGGAACTCATGACTCTATTCCCTTCATACCTAAATAAACACAAATGCCGGAGGAACTCTTCCGGAACTTCTTCAAACAATTTTTGAGATGCCCGGCACCGTATCATCGTTTCGCAAATAACCATAGAAAAGTAATTTTACGTTGGTAGCGGCAAAAAGCCGGAATCTTCTTGAATAAGCCGCATTTTCAGAATATTGGTATGGAACCGTTTTTGGGCCGTGCTTGGTCCCCTCGCGGCGTCAGGGGTTCTCGGCCCGCCAAAACTCATTCAAATCGCCGATACCCGATACCGCAATGCAGGCCCCGTTTTCAGGGCCAGGCCGGAAAGAAACTTCAAGGCACAAGAATGTCTGCCCGCACCACTCATTCCATCGCGCATTTCGCGGCACCTTTCGTGCTTGGCGGGCTAGATGGCGTGCAGCCGGCCGGCGACTATGACATCGACCACGACGAGGAACTGATCGACGGCATGTCGTGGCTTGCCTGGCGGCGCGTCGCCACTTTCATCCATCTGCCGTCAAGGACGGTGAAAAGCCCGACCAGCCAGCTTGTCGCCGTCGACCACGCCGAACTCGAAGCAGCGCTTCGGCACGATCAGGAGAATGTTACATGATCCGCTTCCAGCAGAGTGCGCGGCGCACGGATACGCCGTCGCATATCTTCACCATCGGCCAGACCGTCCGCATGAAGAGCCGCATCGGCCTTGTCCAAAAGACCGCGGAGCTGTTCCAGATCAAGAGCCGGTTGCCGGTCAAGGACGGCTCGCCGCAATACCGCATCCGCAGCGAGCAGGAGACCTACGAGCGGGTCACCACGGAAGACAATCTCGAACCGGTCGACAACCCGGCCGGCTGAGCGATAGCACTCTCGACATTACCACCCACGCACGAGGGATCAGAAATGGCCAAGGGTCAACAGCGAAGCAACCGCGAGACACGCAAGCCCAAGAAGGACAAGGTGGCTGCAAAGCCGGCCTCGCCGTTCGGCTCGGCGGTCAAGCAGGCGGAGACCGGTACGAAACCCAAGTCCAAAGGCTAGGGTCGATCGCAGACAATCTGCTGGAGGCGTGCTTGAACTTCGTCATCGAGTTCTACCGCTTGCGCGATGCCGACGAAGCGACACTCGACCGGGTGTCGCTGGAGGCGCCGAACCTGCGCGCCGCCCTGCAAGGCGCCGCCACGCTGCTTCACACGTTGATGATGCCGCAGATCCCCGATCGCCTGCGCATCTCCAACGAGGACGGCGCCGAGCTCTACGTCGGCCCCGCCGATGGTGCCTATCCGGACGAACAGTGAGGCCGGTGCGCTAGCACGGCCCATCATCGACGACCCGATAATCAGCCGCGCGGGCCTCGCATTCATTGGGGAACGTGCGCAGTTCGCCATGGCGACGGGCACAGACCGGGCGGTATTCGCGGGTACAGAATGTGTGCTCCCCGCCGCCACCACCGCCACGGCACTCGCCTTCACGGATGATGCGGTATCCGGCCCGTTCGGCAAGGCAGGCGTTGGCGAAGGTCTGGCGGTCGCCGCCGCGCCTGGCGCAGACCGGGTCATATTGCCTGGTGCAGAATTGCGGTCCCGGCCGTGGCGGGCGCGGCCCCGGCCCCTCATCGACCACGACGGTGCAGGCCGCGAGAATTGCCGACAGGAACAGGATGGAAAAACCCTGCCGCGAGAAGATTGCCGCAAGAAACCGCATGAATGTTCCCTCCCTCGAAACTCGTGCCTGCACAAATGGTGCCTGCGTCCGGCCGATCCTCGTCATTCCGCCGCCAAATGCAACCCCTGTTTGCAACCGGCGGCATGGCCAACCAGGGCGACGGTAGGCCGGCGCAAAGGCAAAACAGCACCGGCCCCGCTTGCTGGACCATGCCTGGGCTGCGTCTGGCCGATGACCGCGCGGAGAACCGGAACTATCGCTGCGATGCGTCGGGATGCGCCTGTTGGGCCGCCCGCGGCTCTATCTTGCAAGCATCACGTTTCCGTGCGATAAATTTTGTGTTCGGGCATTTGCGACCCGGAGAGCGGAACGTTTTGGACGACCTTTCCCCGATACTGTGAATCTCTGACAGCCCCGTTTTCGGCGGGGGGTTTTACCATGCGCCAGTGCATGACTGCCGAAGCAACCACCGGGACTTGCCCACGGCGCCAGGCGGCGGGCGGAACCACCAAGACTGACACGGGTGAAGGAGTTTCCCCAATGGCCCAGACCGGCACCGTTAAATTCTTCAACGCTACCAAAGGCTTCGGCTTCATCACGCCCGATGGCGGCGCCAAGGATGTGTTCGTCCACATCTCGGCGATCGAGGCTTCCGGGCTGCGCACGCTCGTCGACGGTCAGAAGGTCACTTTCGATGTCGAGCCCGACCGTATGGGGAAGGGTCCGAAAGCGGTCAATCTCCGCGCCGCCTGAACGGCGGCGTGCCGCGCGTCCTTTCGGGGTGTGAGGATGCTGCAAGGCTTTGGTGTGACGTGAATTTTATAAAGGCGCGGCGGCTTTCGTCGCGCCTTTTGTGTTCTGGGATGCTTGCCGGCACCCGCAAAACTTTCTCTTGCCGATGGCACTAAAATAAAGGACAAATTTCCGTCCGGGCATTTGCCGGCCCGAGACTGGACTTGTGGGATCAAAGGAGCTTCCCATGCCGCAGACCGGCACCGTCAAATTCTTCAATCACGCCAAGGGCTTCGGCTTCATCACGCCGGACGACGGGGCAAAGGATGTCTTCGTCCATATTTCGGCCGTGCAGGCGTCGGGTCTTCCCGGTCTTGAGGATGGGCAGAAAGTGACATTCGACACCGAGCCGGACAAGCGCGGCAAGGGTCCGAAAGCCGTCAACCTGTCGATCGGCTGAACCGGCCCTGGACAGAATGGACGCGGGCCGGTCTGGCCTGCGGTGTTTGCCGCACGCTTGAATCGCCCGGTTGGATGAACCCGCCTGGCCAAATTTCGTTCAGCCCCCGTTCAGCCACGGTCCCATATTAATCTTCGTTAAAGCCGGACCGCATCCCCCGAAAACGACCCGGGCCGGCACGAAGGAGACCGACATGAACCGAATTTTCAAGACTGCCATCCTGTCCGCCGCGGTCGTTGCGACCACGCTTGCGACCTTGCCCGCGGCCAGTGCCGATGAATGGCGCCATCACCGCCAGCACCACGGCAACGGCGACGCCGTTGCGGCAGGCGTGCTCGGCCTTGCGGCCGGTGCCCTGATCGGCGGTGCGCTCGCCAGCCCGCAGCCCCGCTATTACGACCCGGCCTATGATGATGAATACTACCGGCCTGCCCCGGTGCGCCGTTATTACGTGCAGCCGCGAGTGGCCTATGCCGAAAGCTACGCGGAGCCCTGGACCCGCGGCTGGTACGAATACTGCTCGGACCGCTACCGGAGCTTCAACGCGCGTACCGGCACGTTCACAGGCTATGACGGCGAACAGCATTTCTGCACCGCCAATTAACGGAGGCAGTTTCCTGCCGGAAAAAAGCGCGGTCGCACAGGCCGCGCTTTTTTGTTTCCGGCAAGCGGTTCAGATCAGGAACGGATTGCTCCGCCGCTCCTCACCAAAACGGCCGCCGGGACCGTGGCCGCAGATGAAGCCGATGTCGTCGCCCAACGGCAAAAGCTTCTCCTTGATCGAGGCGATCAGCGCGGCGTGGTCGCCGCCCGGCAGGTCGGTGCGGCCGACCGAACCGCGGAACAGCACGTCGCCGACATGCGCGAACTTCGCCGCCCGGTTATAGTAGACGACGTGGCCGGGTGCGTGGCCCGGACAATGGAGCACCTCGAACACGTGTGAGCCGAACGAAACGGTCTCGCCTTCGGCAAGGAACCGGTCGGGGACACAGTTGCGCACGGGATCGGTGATGCCGTAGCGCTTCGCCTGGTTCTCGAGATTGGCGAGCAGCGGCCGGTCGGCGGCATGCGGGCCGATGATCTCGATACCGAGCGCCTCCTTCAGCTCCATGGCCCCGCCGGCATGGTCGATATGGCCATGCGTGATCCAGATCGCGCCGGCTGTGATCGCATTGTCCTCGAGCGCCGCCAGCACCTTGTCGATGTCGCCGCCCGGATCGACGACAACGCCTTGCCTGTCGTCCATGTCGAAGAGAATGGTGCAGTTCTGCTGGAACGGCGTGACCGGCACGATGCCGGCGTTGAGCTGACCCATATTCGTCCTTTCACGCTGTCGGAGCGCTGCGCGCCCCCTCGAACGCGTCAGGAAAGCCCTAACCTTACCCTGATGTAGAGACACACGCGAACGGCGTCCACCGCTCCACAAACGGCAAACGGAAAAACGCAAAACGGAAAACGAAATGGGCGGCCGAAGCCGCCCATTTAAAACCCTGAAACGTCAAAGCTTATTTCTTCATCGCGTTCATGACCGCACCGATGATGCCGGTCAGGATGGCGCCGCCGCCGGCACCGCCAACGATATTTGAAATGTTCAACGCGCTGCCTGCCCCTGCCGCCGTGGCCGCGGCTGTCGGATCGACCGCGCCACCCAGCAGACTGTTGAGGATGGCCGCACCGCCGACGCCGCCAACAGCGCCGCCCAGGATTTTGGTAAGCTGCCCCATCGCCGCCGTCTTGATAGCCGCGCCAACCGCCTGACCACCGATGATACCCGTAATCACCTGAATAATGATCGGAAGAAGCGTGTTCATATCCATATTTCCAGTCCCTCCATAGCTGCCAGCCTCCCGGGCCGACCCCATCATGAGACGCCGAATTGTGTGAAAGTCAAATGCAGAAGCGCTTAAATAAAAAGGGCGGCCCGAAAACCGCCCTTACTAGTTAAAAAAGCTGTGACTTTCGTTATTCTGCAGCGATTGCGTGCTTGGGCTGAACGGCCGCAGAATAGTCATTCATCAGCGTCTTGGCGATTTCGCCGACCTCGAATCGGTATGGACCGATCTCCGAAACCGGCGTCACCTCGGCTGCCGTCCCGGTGAGGAAGCACTGCTGGAAGCCTTCAAGCTCTTCCGGCATGATGGCGCGCTCGATCACCTCCAAACCGCGGTCCTTGGCAAGGCCGATGACCGTGCGGCGGGTGATGCCGTCGAGGAAGCAATCGGGCTTGGGCGTATGGATCTTGCCGTCCTTGACGAAGAAGATGTTGGCGCCTGTCGCTTCCGCCACCTGGCCCCGCCAGTCGAGCATCATAGCGTCGGCATAGCCCTTGGCCTCGGCGGCATGCTTGGACATGGTGCAGATCATATAGAGGCCGGCCGCCTTCGATTTCGACGGTGCGGTGCGCGGGTCGGGGCGGCGCCATTCGGCCATGTCGAGGCGGATGCCCTTGAGCTTCTGCGCCGGGTCGAAATAGCTCGGCCACTGCCAGATGGCGATGGCGCAGTTGATCCGACTGTTCTGTGCGGAAACGCCCATCTGTTCGCTGCCGCGCCACGCGATCGGCCGGACATAGGCGTCCTGGAAACCTTGCTTCTTCAACAGCGTGCGGCAGGCGTCGTCGATCTCGGCGACCGAGTAGGGTATCTTGAAGCCAAGCAGGCGCGCCGATTCATGCAGGCGTTCGGTGTGGTCGGTCAGCTTGAAAATTTCGCCCCCATAAGCGCGCTCGCCCTCGAATACCGCGCTGGCGTAGTGCAGCCCGTGGGTCAAGACGTGGATCTTGGAGTCGGCCCATTTGACGAATTCGCCGTTCATCCAGATAAAGCCGTCCAGTTGGTCGAAGGGAACGGATGCCATGGTAACCTCCCGCGGGCGGCAGCCCGCACAGTGTCGTTGCGTGTTTCGCCTCGGCCGCTGCGGACGGCCATTGTCTCAAAGCGTAGGCGGATATTTAAGGTCTGGCAAACTCAGGAAGTTCCGGAAAAAAACGGCTTCGCTTGCCTTTTCGTTCGCAATCCGCCGAAAAGCTTGCCAAAAATTACCATCGCGCGGAAAATACGTCAATAGTGCTGACATAATTTCCTGCTTCACACGGAGAAAAGATGACGAGCCACGCAGCCGCAGAGCCGATCAGGACGGCGATCACCGACGAGGACGGCATCGATTTCGCCATCATCGAGTTGTTCTTCTTCGCCTATCGCGACTTTACCTCCGATCCGGACCAGATCCTGGCCGATTACGGTTTTGGCCGCGCCCATCATCGGGTGTTGCATTTCGTCAATCGCCGGCCCGGCCTGACGGTCGCCGAGCTCCTCGACGTGCTCAAGATCACCAAGCAGAGCCTGGCGCGCGTGCTCAAGCAACTGATTGACACCGACCATATCGTGCAATTGCAGGGCCCTCGCGACCGCCGCCAGCGCGAGCTTTATCCGACGGCCAAGGGCCGTGCGCTGGCGCTGGCGCTGGCGCGGCCACAGTCGCGCCGCATCCATGCTGCATTGGAAGATTCCGGAGCCACCGAACGCGCCGTTATCGAACGGTTCCTTGAAGCGATGGTCAATCCGGAACTAAGGGCGCAGATCGACATTGTGCCCGCAAAGATGTCAGGGAAAAGCCATGGAGACCATTGAGAGGGTTGATCATCCGACAGCACCGGAAGACGACGCGCCGCATCTGCTGGTGGTCGACGACGACACCCGAATCCGCAATCTTCTGAAACAGTATCTGACCGAAAACGGTTTTCGCGTCACCGTCGCCGGAAATTCCGGCGAGGCGCGGCGCAAGCTCGCCGGCCTCGACTTCGATCTGATCGTGCTCGACGTCATGATGCCGGGTGAAAGCGGCGTCGATCTCACCAAGGCGCTGCGGGCGGAGAAAAACGTACCGATCCTGATGCTCACCGCACTGTCCGAAACCGACAGCCGGATCACCGGGCTCGAGGCCGGCGCCGACGACTATCTGCCTAAACCGTTCGACCCGCGTGAGCTGATCCTGCGTATCAACAATATCCTGCGCCGCGGCGGCCCCGCGACGACGCCCAAGGTCGAACAGCTGGTCTTCGGTCCCTATACGTTCCAGATCGCCAGGCGTGAGCTGAAGCGCGGCGGAGAGGCGCTCAAGCTGACCGACCGCGAGCAGGAAATCCTGGCGATCTTCGCTGCCCGTGCCGGCGAGACGATACCGCGGCATGAGCTTGTCGGCGACGAATCCGAGGTCGGCGAGCGCACGATCGACGTCCAGATCAACCGGCTGCGCCGCAAGATCGAACGCGATCCGTCCAATCCGGTCTGGCTGCAGACCGTGCGCGGTATTGGGTATCGGCTCAGCGTGGAATAGAATGCCGCCGACAGCGGACCTTGCCGTGTCCCGGTGAGCGAAAAGACGAATGGCGACCACGCACCTCGAACGGCCGGGAGATGGCGGCTTCAGCGCCCGCGCGACGCGGGCGCTGAAGGCCGTGCCGCGCGCCTGGAACCGTTTCTGGCGCCTGGTGTCGCTTTACATGCCGAAGCGGCTCTATGCCCGCTCGCTGATCATCGTCATAGCGCCAATGATCATGCTGCAGTCGGTCGTCGCCTTTGTCTTCATGGAGCGCCATTGGCAGACCGTGACGCAACGCCTGTCACAGGCCACGGTGCGCGACATCGCCGCCATCATCGACCTGATAGAGACCTATCCGCATGACGCCGACTACGCGAACATCATCCGCATCGCCCAGGATCGCATGCAGCTGAAGGTCGACCTCCTCCCCCCCGACCCGCTGCCGCCACCCGGACCAAAGCCGTTCTTCTCGATCCTCGACGAGATCCTTTCGTCCGAGATCACCCGCCAGATCAACCGTCCGTTCTGGATCGATACGGTCGGCAATTCCAATATCGTCGAGGTCCGCGTCCAGCTTGAGAACAAGGTGCTGCGCGTCTTCGTGCGCCGCAGCCAGGCCTATGCATCGAACACCCATATTTTCCTGATCTGGATGGTCGGCACCTCACTGGTGCTGCTGATGATCGCCATTCCCTTCCTGCGCAACCAGATCCGGCCGATTCTGACGCTGGCCGAGGCGGCCGAGAGCTTTGGCAAAGGCCGGCCGATGCCGCGCGATTTTCGCCCGCGCGGCGCCGAGGAAGTCCGCCGCGCCGGCTTTGCCTTCATCCAGATGCGCGAACGCATCGAACGCCAGCTCGAGCAGCGCACCGCCATGCTGAGCGGCGTCAGCCACGATCTGAGGACCATCCTCACCCGCTTCAAGCTGCAATTGGCGCTGGCCGGGACCAAGGCGGCCGACACCCAGGCACTCGACCAGGACATCGACGACATGCAGTCGATGCTGGAAGGTTACCTTGCCTTTGCACGCGGCGAAGCATCGGAAGACGCCGGCCGGTTCGACCTCGAAGCCTTCTTCGAAAAGCTTCGCGAGGAAGCCGTGCTGCGCAAGCGCAAGCTGTCGACCGTGCTTGCCGGCGATCCGCACGTCCACGTGCGCCCCAATGCCTTTGCCCGGCTGCTCTCCAATGTCGTCGGCAATGCATTCCGCTATGCCAAGACGGTGGAGATCAACGCCAATCATGGACGCGGTTCGCTGCTCGTCACCATCGACGATGACGGTCCGGGCATTCCGCCCGAAAAGCGGGAGGATGTATTCAAGCCGTTCGTGCGGCTCGACGAGGCCCGCAACCTCGACGCCAGCGGCACCGGCCTTGGCCTCTCCATCGCACGCGACATTGCCCGCAGCCATGGCGGCGACATCGTCCTCGAACGCAGCCCGCTCGGCGGCTTGCGGGCGGTGATCAAGGTTCCGGCTTGACGGCAGCGAGACCCGGCCTTCATTCGCCCGTCATGAAACCATGGTGAAGAGCGCCAATGAAGCGCGCGATCCTGATTGATTCGGCCCTGCGGCCTCATTTCGACCCCGCGCCTGCCCGGGTGCGCCGGTGCGACGCCAGAGCTGCGGCGTGGTCGCCGCTCAGGCATCGCGGCAAGGCAATCAAGCTCTCCGCCAAGGGACCGCCATGCGCATCCTGATGGTCACCGACGCCTGGCGCCCGCAAGTCAACGGTGTCGTCCACACGCTGGAGCGCCTCTCGGAGACCCTGAAATCCTTCGATGTCGAGACGGATTTCCTGACACCCAACATCTTTCGCACCCTGCCTCTGCCGACCTATCCCGATATCAGGCTGGCGCTGACGACGCCGCACCGCGTGGCGCGGCTGATCGAGGCGCGCAAGGTGGACCACGTTCATATCGTCACCGAAGGACCGCTCGGCATTATGGCCCGGCGCTACTGCCGCAACGCCGGCCGCCCGTTCACGACCAGCTATCACACACGTTTTCCGGAATATCTGAGCGCACGCCTGCCGGTGCCTGAAGCATGGGCCTATCGCTGGCTGCGCGATTTCCATAATTCAGGACAGGGCACGCTGGTCGCCACCCAGTCGCTTGCCGACGATCTTGCGGCGCGCGGCTTCACCAAGCTCCGGCCGTCGACGCGCGGCGTCGACACCGATCATTTTCGGCCGGATAAAAGAAAGGACCTGGGATTTCCCGGACCGATCTTCCTCTGCGTCGGCCGCGTCGCGATCGAAAAGAACCTGCCGGCCTTTCTCGACCTCGACCTGCCGGGCAGCAAGGTGGTCGTAGGCGAAGGGCCGGAATTGGCGAAGCTGAAGGCCAGATATCCCGATACCCATTTCCTCGGCCATCGTCCGAATGACGAGCTGGCCGAGATCTACGCCTCGGCCGATGCCTTCGTCTTCCCCAGCCGCACCGACACATTCGGCAACGTCATCATCGAGGCGCTGGCCAGTGGCACGCCGGTCGCAGCCTATCCCGTCACCGGACCGATCGACATCATCGGAGACGGCATCGGCGGCGCGGTATCGGACGACCTGCGGCAAGCAGCGCTCGCCGCCCTTCACGTCGACCGCGCCGAGGCGCGGCAACGCGCGATGCGCTACAGCTGGAAGGCCTGCGCGGAAATGTTCATGAAAACGGTTGAAGAGGCGCTGGGCACCACGCGTAAACTGGCTGCGTGAGCAACAGCGCAGCTAGAACAACCTGCCTCCGTCCGGCACCTTGCGCTCGATCGCGCCAAGCACGACGGCGCCCTCTTCATCGGGAAAGCCTAGCGTCAGCACTTCCGACATGAATGGCCCGATCTGGCGCGGCGGGAAATTGACTACAGCGAACACCTGCCGGCCGATCAGGGTTTCGGGCGTATAGTATTTTGTGATCTGGGCCGAGGATTTCTTCACCCCGATCACGGGACCAAAATCGATTTTCAACTTGATCGCCGGCTTGCGCGCCTCGGGAAAAGGCTCGGCCTCTACGATCGTGCCGGCGCGGATGTCGATACGGTCGAAATCGGCAAAGCTGATCTCGGGTTTTCGCCTGTTGCTCGAACTCATCGACGGTCAGGCGTTTCCGTAGGTTTCGAACAGCACGCCGGCCAACGCATCCTTGGCCGAAGTCCCCGACCAGACGACGAACTGGAACGCCTGGAAATAGCATTCGCAGGCTTCCAGCGCCGACGACAGCAGCACCTCGACCTGCTGGCTTGACGGCTCGACCCCACCGGCCAGCAGCAGCGACTGGCGGAACATGATGGCGCCTTCCTGCTCCCAGAGATCGAAATGGCCAAACAGCATCTGCTCGTTGATCAGCGAAAGCAGCCGCATCACCTCGAGCGCGCGCGCCTCCGGGACTTTGATGTCGAAGGCGCAGGCCAGGTGCAGCGCCTCGTAGTCCTCCATCCAGGAGAATGAAACGTGGTAGTCGGTCCAGCTCCCGGCAACCGAAATCGAGATCTCGTCGTCGCCGGCCCGTTCGAAGGACCAGTCGTTGTTGTGCGCCACCTGCTCGATAACATCCACCGGATGGATTTCGCGGGAGAATTCGAGTTCGAGAAGTTCCATGAAATGCTTCCTGTCGTTCTGGGAGCGCCACCACACGCTCCGCGGGAGAGGCACACTCGAACAATTCTGCCTAGAACTCGGACGGCCAGGACTTCGTCAACGCAAAGACCCCGGACCGGACCCCACCGCCCGGCGCATGACCCTGCTCCGAATCATGCAACAAATTCAGTCTATTGATCGGGAGTCGCGTGACCAGCCAAATTTTTCGCACTGCGTCATTCGCATGTGGAAAGGCGATGTCACAAAGATTCACGCAGTACCGGTAAGCGATTCACGACAAAGCGCTTTTTACGATCCGGCTTTGTGGAAAAGTTTAACGATTTATTTCTGATTATTTTTTTGCACGCGGCTTTGCCGCAGCCACAGGCGCTGCTTGACCGGTCAATTCGGCAAGCCTGGCCTCGAGCGCCTCGATGCGAGCGGCGAGCCGGATGTTTTCTTCCCTGGCCTTCGCCGCCATGTCGCGAGCAGCGTCGAATTCCTCGCGCTGCACCACGTCCATGGAGTTGAGTATGCGCTCGGCCTGGCCCCTGAAGGCGGTCTCCACCTCGCGCCGCACGCCCTGCGCGGCACCGGCTGCATCGGTCATCAGCTTGGCGAATTCATCGAGAATGCGGTTCGGTCCAGTCGCCATGGCAAATCCTCGCTTGGTTGAATTGACGTAGTGGCGCACCATTCGGAATGCAAGCATATGCTTGCCTTGACCGCGCCAAAAGCCTGCCGCATGGTCCGCGCCCGAACCTGATTGGAACCCGGAGACCCTGTTGAGCGAATATTTGCTGCCGCTGGCCGCCCTGCCCTTTCCCAACATCGACCCGGTCATCGTCCGGATCGGACCACTGGCGGTGCATTGGTACGGCGTCGGCTATATCGTCGGCATTCTGTTCGCCTGGTGGTATGCCAAACGCCTCGTCACCAACCCCAAACTTTGGCCCGACGGCATCCTGCCGATGAAGCCCATCGACCTCGACGACTTCATCGTCTGGGCAGCCATCGGTGTGGTGCTCGGCGGACGCACCGGCTACGTGCTGTTCTACGACCTGCCGCGCTACATTGCCAATCCGCTCGATATCGTCGCCGTCTGGCAGGGCGGCATGTCGTTTCATGGCGGCCTACTCGGCGTCATTCTCGCCATGACGCTGTTTTCCTGGTCTCGCGGCATCCGCACATGGTCGCTGTTCGACGTGGTTGCCGCCGGCGTGCCGGTAGGGCTTGGCCTCGTTCGCCTGGCAAACTTCATCAATTCCGAACTATGGGGCCGGCCGACCGACGTGCCATGGGCATTCGAATTCCCCAATGGCGGCCCATTTGCACGCCATCCGAGCCAGATCTATGAGGCGCTGCTCGAAGGCTTGGTGCTGTTCCTGGTCCTGCGCTTCCTCACCCATTCCAGGCTCAAGCTGAAGACGCCGCGCTTCGTCGGCGGCGCCTTCATCGCCGGCTATGGCGCCTCGCGCATCTTCGTCGAATTCTTCCGCGAGCCCGACCAGCAGCTTGGCTACCTCCTTGGCACGAGCTGGCTGACCATGGGAATGGTGCTGTCACTGCCGATGGTGCTGGCCGGCATCTGGGCGATGGCTACAGCCAAGCCGGTGACAAAACCGCAGCCGGCATGACGCGGCTGAAGACCCGCATCGCCGAGCTGATCGGTGCGGTAGGACCGATCCCCATCAGCGAATACATGGCGCTCTGCCTGTTCGATCCGCAGGACGGCTATTATACGACACGCGAGCCGTTTGGCGCCGCCGGCGACTTCGTCACCGCGCCGGAGATCAGCCAGATGTTTGGCGAGCTGGTCGCCATCTGGCTCTACCAGGCGTGGCTGGCGATCGACCGGCCGACGCCGGTCGCCATCGCCGAAATCGGCCCCGGCCCCGGCACGCTGATGAGAGATATGCTGCGCACGCTTTCGCGGCTCGATCCGACGCTTACCGCCAGCGCATCGTTCGCCTTGATCGAGGCCAGTCCGCGGTTGACCGAGGTCCAGAAACGGACGCTTGCCGGGACGTCGGCCACCATCGCCTGGCATGAGGCCGTCGACACGCTGCCGCAGGGGCCGCTTCTGATTGTTGGTAACGAGCTGTTTGACGCCGTGCCCATCCGCCAGTTCGTCCGCGCTGGAGCCGGCTGGAGCGAACGGATGATCGGTCTCGACGACGCGAACCGGCTGCGCTTTTTCGTCGGCGCCGGCTCGCTTGACCCGATGCTGCTGCCGGAGGGTGCCGAGAATGCGACGCAAGGTGCCATCGTCGAGGTGGCGCCAGCCCGCGCCGCCCTGATGGCGGCCATCGCCGGGCGACTTGCCGGATTTGGCGGAGCCGGCCTGTTTCTCGACTACGGTCATCTCCAGCCCGGGATCGGCGACACCTTGCAGGCCTTGCGCAAGCACGGTCATGAGGACGTGCTGGCCAATCCGGGGCAGGCCGATCTCACAGCCCATGTCGATTTCGCTCCCCTCGCGGCAACCGTTCGGGCACACGGCCTCGATGCCCACCTCTCAACGCAAGGTGAATTCCTGCTCAAGATGGGGCTTCTCGAACGGGCTGGCCGGCTCGGCGCCAACGCCGATGAGGCAGCTCGCGAAAAGATCGCGGCCGACGTCGAGCGCCTCGCCGGCCCGCAGGCCATGGGCGAACTCTTCAAGGTGCTTGCCGTCCTCCCTGCCGGCATTGCCGTTCCGCCGTTTCCAAGCACGGATTGACTTTTCGCTGCCGCCTCTTTCACTCTCCCGTCTCCGACTAGCGCCCGACATCAACTTCGCCAGCCTTCAACCGCCCAGCCTTCAACTGCGCCCCTTCAACTCGCTTGACGAAATCGCCCATACGGACAACAAAGCCGCCATGCTGAATCAGACCAAACCGGATCCCGTTCGGTCGCCCTTGCTGGAAACGGCGCAAGGCATCCGCCACGGCTACTTCACGCGAGTCGGCGGCATTTCCAGCGGCATCTACCGGGGCCTCAACATCGGGGCCGGTTCGAACGATGACCAGACGCTGGTGCGCGAAAATCGCCGCCGGGTCGCCGAATGGATGGGCGTGCCCGCAAACCATCTGCTGACCGCTCACCAGGTTCATTCGCCGGACGTCGTCATTGCCAGGGAGCCTTTTGCCGGCGAGCGGCCCAAGGCCGACGCCATTGTCACCGACCGGCCGGGCATTGCCGTCGGTGCCTCGACCGCCGACTGCGGACCGGTCCTCTTCGCCGACGCCGAGGCGCGCATTATCGGCGCCGCCCATGCCGGCTGGAAAGGCGCTTTCACCGGAGTGCTGGAAAACACCATCGCGGCAATGGAAAGCCTCGGCGCCCGGCGCGACTGCATCGTCGCAGTGCTCGGTCCTTCGATCGGCACACGGAATTACGAAGTCGGACCGGAATTCGTCGCCCGTTTCGTCGACGCCGATGCCTGCAATGCTCGCTATTTCGCGCCCTCCGCAAATGCCGGACACGCGATGTTCGATCTCAACCGCTACACGGTTGACCGGCTGACCAAGGCTGGCGTCAACGCCGAAGGACTTGGCCGCTGCACCTATGCCGAGGAAGAGCTTTTCTACTCCTATCGGCGCAGCACGCATCGCAACGAGCCCGACTACGGGCGGCAGGTTTCGGCAATCGTTTTGGAGGCTGACTGATGGCGCTGCATTTCGAACGCTCGGAATTCGACGCGCGGCGCGATCGACTGATGATCGAGATCGCCGAAAAGAAGCTCGACGCCGTCCTGCTGTTTGCCCAGGAAAGCATGTATTGGCTAACCGGCTACGATACCTTCGGCTTCTGCTTTTTCCAGTGCCTGGTGGTCAAGGCCGACGGCTCGATGGTGCTGCTGACGCGTTCGGCCGACTTGCGCCAGGCGCGCCACACCTCGATCATCGACAACATCGTTTTGTGGACGGACCGCAACGGCGCCAATCCGGCGGTAGACCTGCGCAACCTGCTCAACGAACTCGACCTGCTCGGTGCCCGCATCGGCGTCGAATACGACACCCACGGCCTGACCGCCTATAATGGCCGGCGCCTCGACGAGCAGTTGCAGACCTTCGGGCAGATCGCGGATGCCTCCGGCATTGTCAGCCGGCTACGGCTGTTCAAGAGCCCGGCAGAAATCGCCAAGGCGGAAAAAGCCGCAAATCTGGCCGACGACGCGCTGGACGCAGCACTGCCGCTGATCAAGCAGGGCGGCGATGAGGCGCTGATCCTCGCCGCCATGCAAGGTGCCATCTTTGCCGGCGGCGGCGATTATCCGGCCAACGAGTTCATCATCGGCTCCGGCGTCGACGCCCTGCTTTGCCGCTACAAAGCCGGCCGCCGCAAGCTCACCAAGAACGACCAGCTGACGCTCGAATGGGCCGGTGTCTTCCACCACTACCATGCGGCAATGATGCGCACGGTGTTGACCGGCAAGGTATCGAAACGCCACCAGGAATTGTTCGATGCCGCCCGCGCCGCGCTACTTGCAGTCGAGAAGGCGATGACGCCCGGTAATACGTTCGGCGACGTGTTCGACGCCCATGCCCGCACCCTCGAAGTCCACAATTTGACCAAGCACCGGCTTAATGCCTGCGGCTATTCGCTCGGCGCCCGCTTCACCCCGTCCTGGATGGATATGCCGATGTTCTATCAGGGTAATCCCGAACCGATTGCGCCGAACATGACGCTGTTCGCCCATATGATCATCATGGACTCCGAAACCGAAACCGCGATGACGCTTGGCCGCACCTATCTGACGACCGAATCCCAGCCGAAGCCGCTGTCCCGCCATGATCTCGACTTGATCGTGCAGTGAATCCATAATGCAAAGAGTGTGAGGGGCGTTCATCGCCAAGGAGTTTTCAGGCTAATGAGACGATCGCATGTGACGACCGTGTCATTGCTCGTGGCGCTGGCGCTGGCGGCCTGCACCAATGCGAAGGACGTTCTCGAACCGTCGGCCATTGCCCCGCAATCGACGCAATCGCTCTCCGGAGCCGGAAGTGCCGCAACGCCCCCCGCAACTCCGGCTCGGCCTGCCGGCACCGCGCAAACTGCAGATACAGCGCAGCCTTCGGCTGCAGTAGCCGTGCCGCCCGCCAAAAGCGCGGCTGCCATTGCGCGGACCCGGCTGCAGGTGGCGCCGATCGTCGGCGCCTCGGTAGAAGCCGCGACACCGCTGACCGCCGAGCTTCAGACACGCGCCAGGCAGCGCGGCATCACCTTGGCCGGCAGCACCGACCAGACCCCAACGCATGTGCTCAAGGGCTATTTCTCGACCATGACGGAAGGCAAGGACACCACCGTCATCTACGTCTGGGACATCTATGACCCGGCCGGCAACCGGCTGCATCGCATCAATGGCCAGCAGAAGGCACCCTCCGTCGGCGGCGGTGAAGGCTGGGCGGCGGTGGCGCCGGCGACCATGCAGGCAATTGCCGACCAGACAATCGACCAGTTCGCCACCTGGCTTGGCGGCGGCGCCGGCTGACCTGGAGCATGATTTCCGAAAAGTGGAATCCGGTTTTCGGAAAAGACCATGCTCAGACTGAAAGATAGAGCTATCCCCGATTCCGTCGGCATCGCAGTGGACCTATCGCCGCATCGTCAAGCCGTAAGCGTTTATTGAGATTAGCCGGCGGATTCCCATTCACGACGCTTGCAATACCGGCGCGGGCCGCTAAAAGCCCGACTAAGAGGCTGGAGTGCTATCGGAGTCTCTCAATCCTTCGCCAGGAACGGTGCATGAAGCTCTTCGCGGGCAATTCCAACAGGGTGCTGGCCGAATCAGTCGCCCGCTACCTCAACATTCCGCTGGGCAAGGCCAGCGTCAGGCGCTTCGCCGACCAGGAAATCTTCGTCGAGATCCAGGAGAATGTGCGCGGCGAGGACGTCTTCATCCTGCAGTCCACCTCGTTCCCGACCAACGATCATCTGATGGAACTGCTCATCATGATCGACGCCTTCATGCGCTCTTCGGCCAAGCGCATCACTGCGGTTATTCCTTATTTCGGCTATGCCAGGCAGGATCGCCGCGCCTCGGGCCGCACACCCATCTCGGCCAAACTGGTCGCCAACATGATCACGAGGGCGGGCGTCGACAGGGTGCTGACCCTGGATCTCCATGCCGGCCAGATTCAAGGCTTCTTCGACATCCCGACCGACAATCTGTTTTCCGTGCCGGTCATGGCCCGCGACGTAAAGGCGAAATACAAGCAGCTTGCCAATGTCATGGTGGTTTCGCCGGATGTCGGCGGCGTGGTCCGCGCCCGCGCCCTCGCCAAGCGCATCGATGCCCAGCTCGCCATCGTCGACAAGCGCCGCGAGCGCCCCGGCGAATCGGAAGTCATGAACGTCATCGGTGACGTGCGCGGCAAGGATTGCCTGTTGATCGACGACATCATCGATTCGGGCGGAACACTGTGCAATGCAGCCGATGCGCTGCTTGCCGACGGCGCCACCAGCGTCACCGCTTATACTACTCATGGCGTTTTGTCCGGCGGCGCCATCGCCCGCATCGGCGCCTCGAAACTGCAGGAACTGGTCATCACCGATTCCATCCAGCCGACCCAGGCAGTGCTCGACGCCGCCAATATCCGCGTCATCTCCATCGCCGAACTGATGGGCGAGGCGATCTCACGCACGGCGACCGAGGAATCGGTGTCGAGCCTGTTCGATTAATGCGTGTCGCGCAAAACTGTGCAGCGGTTTTCCGATAACGACATGCATAAAAACAAGAACCTAAAGCGCATCGCATGAGGCGGGTCGAACGCGACGCCTTCAGGGCTGCGACTCAGGCCGAGCCGGACCGCTTGTTCGCCGCACCTTCGCCAGCATCACGGGCGCCGCGCATGTAACCGCGTGGCGAGGCTCCCAGCATGCGCTTGAACATGGTGATGAACGCCGGCACGCTGTCATAGCCGAGATCGAGCGCCACCCTTGTGATCGGCTCGCCGTCGGCCAGCCGTGGCAGCGCCGCGAACAGGCAGGCCTGCTGACGCCAGGTCGACAGCGACAATCCCGTCTGGCGGTGGAACGCGCGGGTGAAAGAGCGGCGACTCATGCCAACGATAGCGGCCCATTGGTCGATCGTCGCATGCGGTGACGGTGCCGAGACGAAGCGCCGGCACAGCGTCGCCAGCCTTGCATCGGACGGGAACGGCAGGCCGAGCGGCCGTTCCGGCAGGTTCGGGATTTCGTGCAGCAGGAGCTTCATGATCAGTCCGCCCCGGCCCTCCAGCTCGGCGCCCTGCGGCAGCTTTTCCGATTCCACGATCAGGCTGTGCATCAGGTCGGTGATGCCCACGACACGCAACCCGTCCGGTAGGCCGGGAATGGCCTCCGGCATCACATAGACGGACCGCATGCTGACGTCGCCCAGCATCTCGACGGAATGTTCGGTGCCGGCGGGGATCCACATCGCGTGGTCCGGAGGCACCATCCAGCGCCCATGCCGCGTCGTTACCAGCACGACCCCGACCAGCGCGTGCAGCAACTGGCTGCGGCTGTGATGGTGCCGTGGCACATGGTAGCCGTCCGGATATTCGGTCGGCAGCGCCACTGCCGGCCCTACGGCCTGCTCCAGCCATTGCCAGCGACGCTCATGCAGCAGCCCGAGATCAGCGTCGCCCGCCTTGAACATTTCCTTGCCATGCGGCATCAGCTATGGCCCACTTGCGAAACTATTGGACCAAACCACGAAAGAAGTCGCGTGACAAGCGACGTATAAGGCAGGCGGCCCCATAAGACCGCGTGCGGAAGTGCCCGCCAAAAAGACCACGGAGCATGCCTTGACAGATACCACAGCAATCGCCGAGGGCGAGCCGGCAGCGGCCGGCCACATCTCAGCTCAGGCGACGGCCTTCACCGTCATCCTGGCGGTGAGCTTCTGTCATTGCATCAACGACATCATGCAGTCGCTGCTGTCGGCGATCTATCCGCTGCTGAAGGCCAATTACGGTCTCGATTTCTGGCAGATCGGCCTCTTGACTTTCACTTTCCAGGTGACGGCATCCTTGCTGCAGCCGGTGATCGGCATGATCACCGACAAGCGGCCGATGCCTTATTCGCTGCCCTACGGCATGGCCTCCTCGTTGATCGGACTGGTCGTGCTGGCCTACGCCGGACACTATTTCCTGCTCCTCATCGGCGCCTCGCTGATCGGTATCGGCTCGGCGATCTTCCATCCGGAATCCTCGCGCATCGCCCGCTTCGCCTCCGGCGGCCGGTTCGGTCTTGCGCAGTCGCTGTTCCAGGTCGGCGGCAATTTCGGCCAGGCTATGGGGCCGCTGCTGGCAGCCTTCATCGTCGTGCCCTTCGGCCAGACCAGCATTGCCTGGTTCGCCGGCGGCTCGCTGATCGGCATCATCGTGCTGTGGCAGGTCGGCGGCTGGTACAGCCGGCTGCGTGCCGCGCAGGGCGCCCGCAAGGCGGCAAGCTTCGTCTCGCCCTTCCCGCGCCGCAAGGTGATGGGAGCGCTGCTGGTGCTGACGCTGCTGGTACTGACCAAGAACGCCTATATTTCCAGCCTTGCCAGCTACTACACCTTCTATTCCATTCATAAGTTCGGTGTTTCGGTGCAGATGTCGCAAGTCATGCTGTTCCTGTTCCTCGGCGCCTCTGCCCTGGGCATCCTGCTCGGCGGCCCGTTCGGCGACCGCTACGGGCAGAAGGCGATGATCTGGTTCTCGATCGTCGGCGTGCTGCCCTTCACGCTGGCCCTGCCCTACGCCAATTTCGAGTGGACGATGGTTCTCACCGTGCTGATCGGCCTGATCCTGTCCTCGGCCTTCTCGAACATCGTCGTCTTCGCCCAGGAACTGGTGCCCGGCCGCGTCGGCATGATCGCCGGCATCTTCTTCGGCTTCGCCTTCGGCATGGGCGGCATCGCCGCCGCCGTGCTTGGCGTCGTCGCCGACCTGAAAGGCATCGATTTCGTCTTCCAGGTCTGCTCGTATTTGCCGCTGCTCGGGCTACTGACGGTCCTCCTGCCTAACATGAAGGCAGCGAGGAAGCTGGAGGCGGCGGCCAGCTAAACATCAGTGCATCTTTCGGAATTGATAGGAGGGCGTGGCAGTTGCCGCGCCCTTGATGATTCTTTCACCATACGCCGGGTGAAAAGCCTGTCAGAGAGGGTCACCCCTGAAGGCAAAATTGTGGTCAGCAACGCTTCCAAGTTGAACATACCGGGCTTACCCCTGATGCTGCGCAGCGCTCCGCGCCAGGAAAGGCAATTCGCTTATGTCCAGACTAAAAGGCAAGGCCGCATTGATTACCGGCGGCACCAGCGGCATCGGCCTAGTGACGGCACAACGTTTCATCGAGGAAGGTGCGCGCGTCGCTATCACCGGAACCAATGCGAGCCGTCTCGAGGAGGCGCGCACCACCCTCGGCAGTGACGTACTTGTCATTGCCGCTGACGCCGGAGATGCCGCTGCCCAGAACGACATAGCGCGGCGGATCGAGGAAACCTTCGGCAAGCTCGACATTCTCTTCCTCAATGCCGGTATCGCCGACCTGCGCCCGCTTGGCGACTGGACCGAGGCCGCGTTTGACAGGAGCATCGATGTCGACCTCAAGGGGCCCTACTTCCTGGTCAAGGCGCTCGTTCCGCTGTTTTCGAACCCGTCGTCGATCATCCTCAGCGGCTCGGTCAACGCACATATGGGAATGGCTGGAACGCACGTCTATGCGCTGGCCAAGGCCGGCATGATTTCGCTCGCCCGGACGCTCTCGGGCGAACTGATAGAACGGGGTATTCGCGCCAATGTGATCAGCCCGGGTCCGATCGACACGCCGCTAAACGACAAACTTGGGCTGGCCCCCGAAGCGGCGAAGGCGCGCGCGAAAGCTGTGGTCGGCCTGGTGCCTGCCCGTCGTTTCGGAACCGCCGAGGAAATTGCCAATGCAGTGGTTTTTCTTGCTTCGGACGAATGCCCGTTCATGGTCGGAGCGGAAATGCTGATCGATGGCGGCTTGAGCATCGCCTGACATCGGCACGACGTGACAAAAAAAGACACTCGCCAGAAGGCAGTTTTTTGTCACGTTCTTAAAGGCCTGAAGAAGGCCAGCAGGTCGGCGCTGATGACACCGGCATGGGTGATCGCCATGCCATGGGAAACCCTTGTAGACCTGCCTGCCATGACCTTGCCTGCCATGACTTGCACCCTTTCCCGCCTTCGGCTATAGAGCCGCCACCCGCGTAGACACCCTTGGAGGCAACGCGGCGGAAGGCTGCCTTCCCTTGTGATCCCGAACAAAGGTCCGCTTGCTTATGCGGCTGCCGCTTTCGGATATGCAGGCCCGGCGGCTTTCGACGTTTACGGCCCAGCCACGCTGGCCGCGAACGCTCCAGAACAACGCGAAAGGAAATGCCATGAGCCACGATACTTACGAGCTCAAGGCCGAAGCGCGCGAACAGGTCGGTAAGGGGTCCGCCCGTGCAGTTCGCCGCAACGGTAAAGTGCCTGCAGTGATTTACGGCGACAAGCAGCCTCCCCTGGCGATTGCGCTGACCTATAAGGACATCTACTACAAGATCCATGGCGGCGGGTTTCTGACCACGGTCGCCACGATCGACGTCGACGGCAACAAGATCCAGGTTCTGCCCAAGGATTTTCAGCTCGACCCGGTCAAGGATTTTCCGGTCCATGTCGATTTCCTGCGCATCGGCAAGGACACCGAAGTCAATGTCGACGTGCCCGTGCACTTCATCAATGAAGACAAGTCGCCCGGCATCAAGCGCGGCGGCGTGCTCAACATCGTGCGCCACGAGGTCGAGTTCCACTGCCCGGCGAATGCGATCCCGGATTTCATCACCATCGATCTCACCGGCACCGATATCGGCGATTCGATCCACATTTCGGCCGTCACCTTGCCGGCCGGCGTCAAGCCGGTGATCTCCGACCGCGACTTCACCATCGCGACCATTGCCGGTTCCTCGGCGATGAAGCCGGAGGCGGTAGAAGAGACGACTGAAGCGGCTGCGCCCGAAGCGGCTCCTGCCGCCGAAGAGAAGTAACCCCTTCCCGCCCGGAGGCGACGATGCTTGTCTTTGCAGGCCTCGGCAATCCGGGCGCGAAATACGCCAGCAACCGGCACAATGTCGGCTTCATGGCGGCGGACGCGATCGCCCGCCGCCATTCCTTTTCGCCCTGGTCGAAGAAATTCCAGGGTCTGATCGCCGAAGGCACGCTTGCCGGCGAAAAGGTGATCCTGATCAAGCCGCAGACCTTCATGAACCTGTCCGGCCAATCGGTCGGCGAAGCCTTGCGCTTCTATAAGCTCGGCCCTTCGGCGCTGACTGTCTTTTATGACGAGATCGACCTTGCTGCCGGCAAGGTGCGTGTCAAGGTCGGTGGCGGTTCCGGCGGCCACAACGGTATCCGCTCGCTCGACCAGCACGTCGGCAAGGATTTTCGCCGTGTGCGCATCGGCGTCGGCCACCCCGGCGTCAAGGAAATGGTGCATGGCCATGTGCTCGGCGATTTCGCCAAGGCCGACCGCGAATGGCTGGACGTGCTGCTCGACGCAATCGCCGACGGTGCCGGATTGCTTGCCGAGGGCGACGACAATTCCTTCATGAACCGCGTGACGCTGGCCCTGCGCGACAAGCTCACGCCGACGGGCGACGACGACCGCCCGCCGCCCAAGGCGCCAAAGGCACAAAGCCACGTCCGCCAGGCGCGGCCGCAGCAGCCGGCGGCCAAGCTGCCCGAAACCGGCCCCATGGCGGCCATGCTGAAGAAGCTTTTTGGCGGCAAGGACTGAGCCATGGCGCCGTCAGCGCCGCGGGCATGAGTGCTCAGGGCTTGACGATCATCGGCGCTTTCGCCCATAGCCCTGATCAAATTTCGATTTCCCGATAGGACCAGACAAAAATGGGTTTCAAATGCGGCATCGTTGGCTTGCCCAATGTCGGCAAGTCGACGCTCTTCAATGCGTTGACCAGGACGGCGGCGGCGCAGGCCGCCAATTATCCGTTCTGCACCATCGAACCGAATACCGGCGAGGTGGCGGTGCCCGACCCGCGCCTGCAGAAGATCGCCGCGATCGGCAAGTCGAAGGAGATCATCCCGACCCGCATCTCGTTCGTCGACATTGCCGGCCTAGTGCGTGGCGCCTCCAAAGGCGAAGGGCTTGGCAACCAATTCCTCGCCAACATCCGTGAGGTCGACGCCATCGTCCATGTGCTGCGCTGCTTCGAGGATGACGACATTACCCATGTCGAGGGCCGCATCGATCCTGTCGCTGATGCCGAGACCGTCGAAACCGAATTGATGCTTGCCGACCTCGACAGCCTTGAGCGCCGCATCGTGCAGATCCGCAAGCGTGCCGCCGGCCAGGACAAGGAAGCAGCGACCGTACTTCCGATGATGGAAGCGGCGCTTGAACTGCTGCAGGCCGGCAAGCCCGCCCGCATCCTGCTCAACGGCATCTCGGCTGAGGATCTGCGCATCCTGCAGGGGCTGAATCTCTTGACCTCACACCCGGTGCTTTACGTCTGCAACGTCGCGGAAGCCGATGCCGCCACCGGCAACGCGCATACCAGGGCGGTCGAGAAGATGGCCGCCGCGCAAGGTGCCCGCACCGTTGTGATTTCCGCGGCGATCGAGGCCGAGGTCGCCCAGCTCTCGGACGAAGAGGAAATGGAATTCCTGGCAACGCTCGGTCTGGACGAACCCGGCCTAAACAAGGTCATCCGCGCCGGCTACGAGCTGCTCCAGCTCATCACCTACTTTACCGTTGGCCCCAAGGAGACACGCGCCTGGACCGTGCACAAGGGCGCCAAGGCGCCGCAGGCAGCAGGCGTCATCCACACCGATTTCGAGCGCGGCTTCATCCGCGCCCAGACCATCGCCTATGACGACTTCGTCAGGCTGGGCGGCGAAGTCGCGGCCAAGGAGGCCGGCAAGGCGCGCGACGAAGGCAAGGAGTATGTCGTCCAGGACGGCGACATCATGCTGTTCAAGTTCAACACCTGACCCGGCGAGGGAGCCCAATGGTCACCATTGCCGTCGCTCGATGACAAACTTCAAAGCAGGGTGTCGCAGTGCCTCTTGCGCTGCTTGACGGGCCATCGTGCGGGGTCTAAGGGGCCTCTGCACCGGCCTCGCGCCTCGCCTGCCCGTGTCCGTGCGATGTGACTGACGCGCCCCCTCCAAACGAACGCTCTTTGGCAACAGCAAGGGAGACCCGGCGATGATCAAGGCCTTCGTCGTCGACAATGATCGCCTGCGCCTGGTCGACGATCTCTTGCAAAACAGCGACACCGTCGTCTGGGTCGACCTCTTCAACCCGACAAAGGAAGAAGAGACTTCAATCGAGACCTGGCTCGGCGTCGCCGTTCCGACCCGCGAAGAGATGGAAGAGATCGAGATCTCGAGCCGTCTCTACGTCGAGGACGGCGCCTACTTCATGACCGCCATTCTGCCTGCG
Organism: Mesorhizobium sp. M1142; assembly: GCF_040318565.1. NCBI lineage: Bacteria > Pseudomonadati > Pseudomonadota > Alphaproteobacteria > Hyphomicrobiales > Phyllobacteriaceae > Mesorhizobium > Mesorhizobium sp. M1142. The sequence goes on along the minus strand of NZ_JAMYMK010000008.1, from coordinate 24,135 downwards.
CAGACCGAGGTGAACGATCCGTTGATGTCGCCGGTTACCTTCGTGCTCGCCGGCAGCAGGCTGATCACCGTGCGGTACCACGAACCGAAGGCGTTCAAGACCTTTCCGCTGCGCGCCGAAAAGGTGGCGACCGGTTGCACCAGCGGTGACACTATCCTGATCGGACTGCTGGAGGCGATCGTCGACCGCCTCGCCGACATTCTGGAGCGCGCCGGCCGCGACGTCGAGGCGATCTCGCGCGACATCTTCGAGGCACGCTCGACCAAGGTTTCCAAGCGCAACCGCGACTTCCAGGAGCTGTTGAAAGGCATTGGCCGCAAGGAGGACCTCGCCTCCTCGATTCGCGACAGCCTGATCTCGCTGCAGCGCCTTGCCGGCTTTCTCGCCCATGCCTCCACGCAAAGCAGGATGAGCAAGGACACCCGCGCTCGCATCAAGACCTTGTCGCGCGACGTGCTGTCGCTCGCCGACCACGCCACGTTCCTGTCGCAGAAGATCAGCTTCCTGCTCGACGCGACGCTCGGCATGATCTCGATCGAGCAGAACGCCATCATCAAGATCTTCTCCGTCGCCGCTGTCATCTTCCTGCCGCCGACGCTTGTCGCTTCGATCTACGGCATGAATTTCGACATCATCCCTGAGCTCAAATGGCACTTTGGCTATCCCTTCGCCATCGGCATGATGGTGCTTTCGGCAATCCTGCCTTTCTGGTATTTCCGCCGTCGCGGCTGGCTATAGGGTCGTCAATACGCGCCACGGCTCGGGCACAGCAGGCTGGCGCACTAGAAATTGCTTGACCAAATGCCGCCCTGCCTGCATCCGGGACCCGACCCGTAGCGATCGTACAATCCTGAACAGGATTTCCAGACCATGACCACAAAGACCTGGGCTTATGAGGATTTTGCCGAGGGCGCTTCGCTCAACCTCGGCACCAAGCTGGTAAGCGCCGCCGAAATCATAGAATTCGCCAACGAGTTCGATGCCCAGCCGATGCATCTCGACGAGGCCGCGGGCAAGGCCAGCATCCTCGGCGGGCTGGCGGCTTCGGGCTGGCACACCTGCGCCATGTTCATGCGCATGCTGTGCGATGCCTTCCTGCTCGACTCGACCTCCCAGGGCGCGCCGGGCGTCGACCAGGTCAAATGGAAACGGCCGGTCCTGGCCGGTGACCTGTTGAGCGGCAGCACCACCGTCCTTGCCAAGCGACTGTCCAGATCGAAGCCCCGCCTTGGCCTGGTGACCATGCGCAGCGAGTTGTTCAACCAGCGCGGCGAAGGTGTTTTCGAGCTCGAAAACACCGTCATGTTCCTCACCCGCGAGGGCAGTGCGTGAGCCTCGACGAATTCTTCTGCATCGGTATCACCGTCACGCTCGGTTCACATCGATTCGAACCGGAGGCGATCAAGGCGTTCGCCCGCAAATACGACCCGCAGATATTCCATATCGACGAAGAGGCGGCGAAGAACAGCATGTTCGGCGGGCTCTGCGCCTCGGGCTGGCACACCGCCGCCACCTGGATGAAATTGAACCTCCAGGCTGGCATGGAGGCAGAGGTCGCCCGCTGGCCCGGCCCCGGGCCGGTGCCGGAATTCGGTCCCTCGCCCGGCTTCAAGAACCTCAAATGGCCCAAACCTGTCTATGCCGGGGAAACCGTGGCTTTCACCCGCACCGCGCTGGCCCATCGCCCCATCGCCTCGCGACCGGGCTGGCGGCTGCTGACGCTTCGCTCAGAGGCCTTCGATTCGATCGGCGACAAGGTCATCGAATTCGAAAGTGCCGTGCTGGTGAAGGTGGAGTGAGCGGAGTTCTTTCCCTCTCCCACAGGAAAGAAGGAAGAAACGCTCAATGCCCCTCAAACCCGATCAGCGTCCTCACCGGTACGCCGAGCGCCTCTAACCTCTCTCGGCCGCCAAGGTCCGGCAGGTCGATGACGAAGCAGGCGGCGAGGATATCGGCGCCGATCTGCCGCAATAGCTTGACGGCCGCCTCGGCCGTGCCGCCGGTGGCGATCAAATCGTCGACGAGGATTACCTTTTCGCCTGGAGAAACGCCGTCCTTGTGCATCTCCATCTCGTCCAGCCCGTATTCCAGGCTGTAGGCGACGCGCACCGTCTCGTAAGGCAGCTTGCCTTTTTTACGGATCGGCACGAAGCCGGCCGAGAGCTGGTGGGCGATAGCGCCGCCGAGGATGAAGCCGCGCGCCTCGATGCCGGCGATCTTGTCGATCTTCAGGCCGGCATAGGGATGCACCAGTTCGTCGATGGCGCGGCGGAAGGCCCGCGCATTGCCGAGCAGCGTGGTGATGTCGCGAAACAGGATGCCCGGCTTGGGATAATCCGGAATGGTGCGGATCGCGGCAAGCAGCGTCTCTTCGAGCGAGGATTTCATCGAGCGGCTCTCCGGGCTATTCAGATTCGGCTGAAGGCGTGAAAGGAATGGGCCAATCGTAACCCGGCGCCGCCAAGTCCGGCTACCGCCATGTGATGCCTGACGGAAAATTGTCCGGCAAAGGGCCTTGCTCAGCGTCGGCTGCGATGAATCGACATGCCTGCAATGAAAAGGGCGCCTTTCGACGCCCTCGCATTTTCGTATATCGCAGGGCTCAGTGCGCCACGCCGGCCCACACCTTGCGCTTGGTCAGGTAGACCAGCGCACCGAACAGCAGCAGGAAGACCAGCACGCGAAAGCCGGTCTTCTTGCGGTCCTCGAGGTGCGGCTCGGCCGCCCACATCAGGAACGCCGACACGTCGCGCGAGTACTGGTCGACCGTCTGCGGCGCGCCGTCATCATAGGTAACCTGGCCGTCGGAGAGCGGCTTCGGCATCTTCAGCGACACGCCGGACAGGAAGTACGGATTGTAGTGCGTGCCTTCCGGTATGACCATGCCCGCCGGCGGCTGCTGGTCGTAGCCGGTCAGCAGTGAGTGGATGTAGTCGGGGCCGCCTTGCGCATATTGCGTAAAGATGTCGAACACGAAGCGCGGGAAGCCGCGCTCGACCCCGCGCGCCTTGGCCAGCAGCGACATGTCGGGCGGTGCTGCGCCGCCATTTGCCGCCGCTGCCGCTTCGACATTGGGGAATGGCGCCGGGAAATGGTCGGACGGCTTGCCGGGGCGGTCGAACATGTCGCCGGCATCGTTCGGGCCGTCATGGATCGTATATTCGGCCGCCAGCGTCTTGATCTGCGCATCCGAATAGCCAAGGCCTTCCAGCGTACGGAACGCCACCAAATTCATCGAATGGCAGGCCGAGCAGACTTCCTTGTAGACCTTCAGTCCGCGCTGCAGCTGGGCCTTGTCGTAGGTGCCGAATGGCCCGGCGAAGCTCCAGTCCATTTCCTTCGGTTCGTGTATCGGGAAATGCGTCGGCGCCGCCTCATTGTGCGCCTCTTCCTGGGCGCTGGCTCCAGTGCTTGCGGCACCCATGCCCGCGGCCACAAGGCCAAGCAGCGCCAGCGAGGAGAGAATCTTTTTCATGCCAATTCCCCTTGAGATTCTCTGACGCGCTGTCATCGTCTCGAGCATGACCTTGTCCGAGTACCGGTTTCCACTTTTCGGGATCATGCTCAGCCCTTGGTTTCCGGCGCGGTCGTGGCGCCGGCCGGATATCCGCCGCCGCCCTTGTTCTTCTCGAGCACCGCCTCGGTGATCGAATTCGGCAGCCGTCGCGGCTTTTCGATCAGCCCGAGCACCGGCAGAGCTACCAGGAAGAAGGCGAAGTAGAACAGCGTCGCCATCTGCGCCATGAATACATAGCTGCCCTCGGCCGGCTGCGAGCCCAGCCAGCCGAGCAGGATGGCGTCGGCCACGAACAGCCAGAAGAACAGCTTGTACCAGGGTCGGTAGACTGCCGAGCGCACCTTCGAGGTGTCGAGCCACGGCACCAGGAACAGCATGACAATCGCGCCGAACATGCAGAGCACGCCCCCGAGCTTGGAGTTGATGGGCCCGATATTGAAGGTAATGGCGCGCAGGATCGCGTAGAACGGCAGGAAGTACCATTCCGGCACGATGTGGGCCGGCGTCTTCAGCGGGTTGGCCACGGTGTAATTGTCGGGATGGCCGAGATAATTCGGCAGGTAGAACACGAAATAGGCGAAGACGAACAGGAACACGATCATGCCGAACCCGTCCTTTATGGTCGCGTAAGGCGTGAAGGCGAGCGTGTCGGTCTTCGATTTGACCTCGATGCCGGTCGGATTGTTCTGGCCGACGACGTGAAGCGCCCAGATGTGCAGCACGACGACGCCGGCAATCATGAACGGCAAAAGGTAGTGCAGCGCAAAGAAGCGGTTCAGCGTCGGATTGTCGACCGCGAAGCCGCCGAGGAGAAGCTGCTGGATCCAGTCGCCGACCAGCGGAATGGCGGTGAAGAAGCCGGTGATGACGGTGGCGCCCCAGAACGACATCTGGCCCCAGGGCAGCACATAGCCCATGAACCCGGTCGCCATCATCAGCAGGTAGATGATGCAGCCGAGGATCCACAGCAGCTCACGCGGCGCCTTGTAGGAGCCGTAGTAGAGGCCACGGAAAATATGGATGTAGACGGCGACGAAGAAGAACGACGCGCCGTTGGAATGGAGATAGCGCAGCAGCCAGCCCGAATTCACGTCGCGCATGATCTTCTCGACCGAATCGAAGGCGAGAGTGCTGTCGGCTGCATAGTGCATGGCCAGCACGATACCGCTCAGGATCTGCGCCGCCAGCATAAGCGCAAGGATGCCGCCGAAGGTCCAGGCATAGTTCAGGTTGCGCGGCACCGGATAGGCGATGAAGCTGTCATAGACCAGCCGCGGCAGCGGCATGCGCGAATCGAACCAGCGTCCGATGCCGGACTTGGGCGTATAGGTCGAGTGTCCCTCGCTCATGGAAATATCCCCTGCCTCAGCCGATACGGATCTTGGTGTCAGAAATGAATTGGAACACCGGTACCGCCATGTTCTCCGGCGCCGGCCCCTTCCGGATGCGGCCGGCGGTATCGTATACGGAACCGTGGCATGGGCAGAACCAGCCGCCGAAATCGCCTTCCTGGCCGAGCGGGATGCAGCCGAGATGGGTGCAGACCTGGACCATCACCATCCAGGCTTCCTTGCCCGGCGTGGTTCGATTGGCGTCGGTTGCCGGCGCATCGGCCGGCAGGTTGGCATTGCGGGCGATTGGGTCCTTGAGTTCGGCGAGATTGACCGCCTCGGCGTCCTTCATCTCTTTTTCGGTGCGGTTGCGTACGACCACCGGCTTGCCGCGCCACTTCACGACGAGCGACATTCCTGGCGTCAGCGACGAGACGTCGACCTCGACCGAGGCAAGCGCCAGCGTCGAGGCATCCGGACGCATCTGGTCGATGAACGGCCAAGCAACGGCGCCCGCGCCGACCACCGCGGCCATGCCGGTGGCGACGTAGAGAAAATCACGGCGGTTGGGATCCTGGGTGTCGGTTGCGCTCACGGGTGCCTGATCCTTTCGCCTCTTCCGTGCCGGCGGCCGAGCTTGTTCCCCGCTCAATCGCGCCGGCCCGACAGCGCATGGCGAACAGGCTAGCGAATTCCTCCGGCATTTGGGACTTGGGTTTATGCGTGAAGCCTGTTTTTGTCCAGACGGGCGAAGGCACAAGGGCAGATTGTCGCGGGGGCGTAATTTGCCCAGCGGAACGATTGGAAAACAGCAGCAAAACCAAACGGCTGCGTTCACCTCGACAGCGGACGCTCGCCCGGTTTATCCTCGCCCCATGGCGCATGTCATCGACCGCGACAAATGGGCCAAAGCGCCCGACCGCTGGCCCGACCACTGGCAAGGCGAGTTGCAATGCGGGCCTTACGGTTCCAGCAGTTGCCTGATCTTTAACTACCTGCCGGAGACTGGCGGCGGCCCGAGGCTGCACAGCCATCCCTATTGCGAGATTTTCATCATCCGAACCGGGACCGGTCTGTTCACCGTCGGCGACCGGCAGATCGAGGCCACAGCCGGCCAGATCCTGGTCGTACCGCCGAACACGCCGCACAAATTCACCAATCTCGGGCCAGGCCCGCTGGAAACCACCGACATACACGAGAACGGCAGCTTCATCACCGAGTGGCTGGAATAACGCTTCCCAAATCAGTTCCGGTTCGGATCATCCGCTGGCGCCGAGCCTGGCCAGCACGGCCTTGGGAATGTTGTATTCCCGGATCACCGCGTCGTGCTTGCGCAGGCCGCAGAGTTCGCGCTGGATGAAATACCCGTGCACCGCTTCGGCTGCATCCCTGAGCAGCCGGGCACGGTCGACACTGTCGCAATTCTCGCGCAGCCTCGTCAATGTTTCCTCGACGCGCCGGCCGGCGCGGCCGAGCGCGGCCGCCTTCTCGCCGAGGATTTCATGGCCAAGCAGGTCCAACGCGCTCTCCTGCGCGCCGGACCGTCCGAAATTCGATGGCATTCTCACCGCCATGGTCTACTCCGGTTTTTAGAAACTACTCCGCCGGCCGGGTCTCGGCCAGCGCGCTCTCCTCGTTGAACAGGAAGCCGCCGGACTGCCGCTTCCACAGCCTGGCATAGAGCCCGTCGAGCCCGACCAGCTCGTCATGCGTGCCTTGCTCGACGATGCGGCCCTCGTCGAGCACCACCAGCCGGTCGAGTGCCGCAATGGTCGACAGCCGATGCGCGATGGCGATGACCGTCTTGCCTTCCATCAGCCTTGCCAGATTTTCCTGGATCGCCGCCTCGACGTCGGAATCGAGCGCCGAGGTCGCTTCGTCGAGCACCAGGATCGGTGCATCCTTGAGGAAGACGCGGGCGATCGCCACGCGCTGGCGCTGGCCGCCGGAGAGCTTGACGCCGCGCTCGCCGACATAGGCCTCGTAGCCGATGCGATCGCGATTGTCGCGCAGACCGAGGATGAACTCGTGCGCCTCGGCCTTCTTCGCTGCCGCGACCACCTCGGCGTCGGTCGCTTCCGGCATGCCGAGCTTGATGTTGTCGCGCAGCGAGCGGTGGAAAAGTGCCGTATCCTGGCTGACGACGCCGATATTGGCGCGCAGCGAATTCTGCGTGACCCTGGAGACGTCCTGCCCGTCAATGGTGATCTTGCCGCTCTCGAGGTCGTAGAGGCGCAGGATCAGATTGACCAAGGTCGTCTTGCCGGCGCCGGACGGGCCGACCAAGCCCACCTTTTCGCCCGGCCGCACGACGAGGTCGATGCCGTTGAGCACGCCGGACCCCTTGCCGTAGTGGAACTCGACATTGCTGACGTCGATGCGCCCGCCGCCGACGACAAGCTCTTTCGCGTCCGGCGCATCGGTCAGGCCGAGCGGCTGCGAGATCAGCGCCTTGGAATTCTCCAGCACGCCGAGGTTACGCAAGATGCCGTTGAGCTGCATCATCAGCCGGCCGAGCAGCATGTTCAGCCGCAGCACCAAAGACAGCGTGAAAGCCACGGCGCCGACTGTGATCGAACCCTCGACCCAGAGATAAACGGCAAAGCAGGCGATCGCCGTTATCATAATGCCCGACAGCATCGTCAGCGCCATGAGCACGCCGGTCAGCCTGCGGGTGAACGGGCGCAGCGCGTCGAGATAGATGTCGAAGCCGTTCCTGATGTAGTGGTCGTCGCCATCAGCCGAGAACAGTTTCAGCGTCTGCACGTTCGAATAGGAATCGACAAGGCGGCCGGTGATCATCGAGCCGGCTTCGGCGGTCGCTTCGGCATGTTTGCGGATTGCCGGCAAATAGCGCCTGGCCAGCAAGCCGAAGGCGGTAATCCAGATCACCACCAGCACCGCCAGCCGGAGATCGAGCCCGGCGACCAGCGCCAGCGTCGTCACCGTATAGACGACCATGAACCAGACGACCTCGATGAAGCTTTCCATCAGATCGCCGGTCGCCTGTCCCGCCTGCCAGACCTTGGTCGCGATACGCCCGGCAAAGTCGTTCTGAAAGAAGGCGTAGGATTGGCGCGAGACATGGCGATGCGCCTGCCAGCGCACCAGATTATAGAAACCCGGCGTGATCGTCTGCTCGTCGACCAGCGCCGACAGACCGACGACAATGGTGCGGATGACCAGCACCACCGCGATCATGAAGACAAGTTCCGGGCCGGCGGCAGTCCACAGCGCGTGCCAGCTGCGTTCCCCGGGAAGCTGGTCGAGGATGTCGACCAGCCGCCCGACGAAATAGAACAGTCCGGCTTCGACCAGCGGCGCGATGCCGCCGATCACCAGCATGGCGAAGAAGGCGATCTTCGCCTGCCCGACGTAATGCCAGAGGAAACCCCTGACGCTGGCAGGTGGCCGAAGGTCCGCGGGCTCCCGGAATGGATAGACCCAGTTCTCGAACCAGCGGTAGATGGCAGTCATCATTCGGCGGCTTCACCCTTGGCGATTGCATCGTTGGCGGCTGCATCGTTGGCAGAAGGGCCGTCGTCGAGCAGGAATCCGCCCGACTGACGTTGCCAGAGCTGGGCGTAGAGCCCGCCTTTGGCAACGAGTTCCTCATGCGAACCTTCCTCGATGACTCGGCCCTTGTCCATGACCACGAGCCGGTCCATGGCCGCGATCGTCGACAGCCGGTGCGCAATGGCGATGACGGTCTTGCCTTGCATCAGTTTGTAGAGATTCTCCTGGATGGCCGCCTCGGCCTCGGAATCGAGGGCGGAGGTCGCCTCGTCGAGAATGAGGATCGGCGCGTCCTTCAGCATGACACGGGCTATGGCTATGCGTTGCCGCTGGCCGCCGGACAATTTGACGCCGCGATCGCCGACATGCGCGTCGAAACCCTTGCGGCCGTTCGAATCCGACAAGCCGGCAATGAAATCCAGCGCCTCGGCGCGCCGCGCCGCCTCGATCAGCATCTCATTGCTGGCGTCCGGCCTGCCATAGAGGATGTTCTCGCGTACCGAGCGATGCAGCAGCGAGGTGTCCTGCGTGACCATGCCGATCTGGGCCCGCAGCGAGTCCTGCGTCACTGCCGCAATGTCCTGGCCGTCGATCAGGACCTTGCCGCTTTCGAGGTCGTAGAAGCGCAATAGAAGATTGACCAGCGTCGACTTGCCGGCACCCGATCGACCGACAATGCCGACCTTCTCGCCCGGCTTCACCGTCAGCGACAAGCTTTCGATCACACCCTTCTGCTTGCCGTAGTGGAAGCGGATGTCCTCAAAACGGATCTCGCCCTTGGTCACGGCAATATCCTTGGCACCAGGCCGGTCTTCGACGAGGCGCGGTAGCGAGATCGAGGCGATGCCGTCCTGCACCGTGCCGATATTTTCGAACAGCGTGGACATCTCCCACATGATCCATTGCGACATGCCCCAGAGCCGCAGCACGAGGCCGATGACCAGGGCGACAGCGCCGATCGTCACGGCTTGGCCGAGCCACAGCCATAGCGAGATCGAGGCGACCGAAAACAACAGCAGCGAATTCAGGACGTAGAGCAGGCCGTAGAGTTGCGTCACCAACCGCATCGATCGGTAAACGGTGTCGAGAAAGCCGGCCATACCGTCCTTGGCGAAGGATGCCTCGCGCCGCGCATGCGAGAACAGCTTGACCGTCTGAATATTGGAGTAGCTGTCGACGACACGGCCAGTCATGGTCGAGCGCGCATTGGCCTGCTCCTCGCCGACCTTGCCCAGTCGCGGGATGAAATAGCGCAACAGCAGGACATAGCCGGCAAGCCAGACGGCAAGCGGCGCAGCCAGCCGCCAGTCTGCCGAGCCGACAATGAACAGCATGCCGAGAAAATAGACGACGATATAATTGAGCACATCGATGAGCTTGATGACGCACTCGCGCACGGCGAGCGCTGTCTGCATCAGCTTGGTCGCGATGCGCCCGGCAAACTCGTCCTGATAGAAGCTCATCGACTGCTTGAGCAGGTACCGATGCACCTGCCAGCGGATACGCATCGGATAATTACCCATCAGCGTCTGCTGGTTGAGCAGCGAATGGAACCAGACCGTTGCCGGCAGCGCAAAAACCACGATGAAGGCCATGCCGGCCAGCTTCAAGCCTTCGGTCTGCAGGAACGTCTCGCGATTCTGTCCGGACAGCCAGTCGACGATCCGGCCCATGAAGCCGAACATCCACACCTCGGCAAGGGCGATGGCCGTCACCAGTACCGCATCGAGAGCGATGTAGGGCCATGCGCCGCGCGTGTAATGCACGCAGAAGGCGATCAGTGTCCGCGGCGGCTCGACCGGCTCCTTGGCAGGGAACGGATCGAGCCTTTTTTCAAACCAGCTAAACATAGTGATGCTCACAATTTCCCGCTCACGCGGCACGCGAACGGACGAGGTGCCCAGACCGCACGGCGTCAAGGACCGGCGATACGGTATCGTCCGCCTCGCCGGCCCTGCTTCGCGCTATATAGGTTGTCGCGGGCCTTTCGCCGACAGTCTCGCTTGACGATGCTGACGACGTTTTGACGATCCGGATTTTCGCGCCGGTTTTTGCACCAGGCCGGATCAGCCTGATGATCCGTCGCACCAGCGACGGCCGGCTATAGTCCGGAACGGCGCGCGAGAAATCGACGTCCGGCAGCATGCCGCGATGCGGACGCCGGCGGGTCTCGGCGTGAACCGCCGACGAGTGGGTCTCGCCGATCAAAAGTGCCCAGGTCGCAGTCTTGCGCTCGTGCAGGCTTCTTGAGCCGGGTATTCTACAGGGATCGAACATCGGTCCGTCCTCCACTTGAAGATGCAGATAGAAGGGTGAGTCGACCCAGGCCGCGGGCATGCGCGGTGCGGCAAAGGTGACATCGGTCGAATTGTGTTCAGGCGGGGCGTTCAGCCCCTTGCACAGCTTGAAAAACATCGCAGGATTCCTTCAAAGGCCGAAAAGGTTTCGGCGGGAATCGGTGCGATCAGAAGTCTAGAAGGTCAGGAGAATCGTCGTACCGAAACCGCCGTCGGGCTGGTAAGCCCACGAGAGAGGTGGTGGATGTGCATGGCCATCATGAATTACCCCTCCATCGGTTCGGGTTGACAATGCTGGCCGTATAACCGACTTCGCAGAAAATGACCACCCGCCAGTCCAGGAATTTCCAAAACCGCGAGAGCTCTGTGGCTGATCTGCCACTTATTAGAAAGACGCGGAAATGAACGACCGTCTCCGCATCGCGCTCTACCAGCCTGATATCGCCGGCAACACCGGGACAATCCTGCGCTTCGCCGCTTGCCTCGGTCTCGGCGTCGACATCATCGAACCGGCGGGCTTCCCGCTCGGTGACCGGGCGCTGAAACGGGCCGGCATGGACTACCTCGAAATGGCGGCGCTCACCCGGCATGTCGACTGGCACGCCTTCGAGGACTGGCGCAAGCTTGCCAAGCGGCGGCTCGTGCTGCTGTCGACCAAAGCAGCTGCCGCCTACACGGATTTCGCCTTTGCCGGCGACGACATTCTCCTGTTCGGCCGCGAATCCGCAGGCGTGCCGGATGCCGTCCACGAGGCGGCGGATGCGTGCCTGACCATCCCGATGCAGCCCGGAGCGCGCAGCATCAACGTCGCGCTTTCCGTTGCGATGGCGGCGGGCGAGGCGATCCGGCAGCTTCGCTAGGACGTGTACGCGATCGCCGGCCGCAGCGACCAAGGCATCGTCCTCACGCACCACTGCGTCCTCTCCGGTCATTCTAATCCAGACGCCCATCGCCATCTCCTGCCGTTTGCATCTTCGAGGCTTCTTCGCTACAAGCTCAACTTAACTTGAGGTCAAGCGGAAAATCGGAGATGGCTGCGGCAACGGAATTGACGGTCGGCCAGGTGGCGACGCGCAGTGGCGTGGCGGTGTCGGCGCTGCATTTCTACGAAGCGCGCGGGCTGATCCGCAGCCACCGCACATCAGGCAACCAACGGCGTTACGGCCGCGACGTGCTGCGACGTGTGGCGATCATCAAGGTAGCGCAGGAGGTCGGCATTTCGCTGGCCGAGATCGGCACAGCCCTTCGATCGCTGCCCGAAGGACGAACGCCGACCCGCGAGGATTGGAACCTGCTTTCGACGGCTTGGCGCGACGAGCTCGATCAGAAGATCAGTCAGCTCACGAAGCTGCGCGACGGGTTGACCGACTGTATCGGCTGCGGCTGCATGTCGATCGACAAATGCCCGCTGCGGAATAAGGGCGACCGGCTGAGCATCCGAGGGCCGGGCGCGAGACGCTTGCTGATCGAGCGTTAATCCGCCGCCGGCAGCCGCCTGATTGTGAATTCGATGACGTCGCCCGGCCGCTCGAACCAGCTCTCGATCTCGGTCCAATAGGCCTGCTTGGGAAAGCGCTCGAACCATTCCTTCGCCTTGAGACGAGCGTCGGAACGCGGCAGCACGAAGGTCTCGCGCAGGAAGCCGTCGCGCGGCATGCGCGCGTTCTCGGCGCGTGAACGGTCGAGCCTCTTCTTCAGGCCATCCAGCGGCGGTCTTGCCGGGGTGCGCACGAAAGAACTCCATTCACACTTGACCCTTGCACCTAAGAGATTAGGGATCGCGGCCGGAAAAGACGAGTCATTTGTCGGGGTACGCCCCGCAACCGGAGACAGGATTTGCAACGACCCGAGATACCGGCGGGGCTGCCAGCCGACATCGAACAGAAGAAGACCAAGGCACGGCTGTGGTTCGAGACGTTGCGCGAGCGCATCTGCGCCAGCTTCGAGCAGATCGAGCAGGACCTGCGGGGGCCGCAGGCCAGCTGGTCGCCCGGTCGCTTCGAAAAGACGCCGTGGCAACGCGATGCCGGCAAGGGCGGCGGCGGCATCATGTCGATGATGCACGGCCGCGTCTTCGAGAAGGTTGGCGTCCACACCTCGACCGTCCATGGCGAGTTCTCGCCCGAATTCAGGAAGCAGATGCCGGGCGCCGAAGAGGACCCGTCCTTCTGGGCAAGCGGCATTTCGCTGATCGCCCATCCGTGGAACCCCAACGTGCCGGCCGTGCATATGAACACGCGCATGGTCGTCACCTCGCGCCAGTGGTTCGGCGGCGGCGCCGACCTGACACCGGTGCTTGAGCGCCGCCGCAGCCAGGACGACCCCGACACGATCGCCTTCCACAGAGCGATGCAATTTGCCTGCGAGAAGAACGCGGCGACCGCCGACTACGTGAAATTCAAAGCCTGGTGCGACGAGTACTTCTACCTGCCGCACCGCGACGAGCCACGCGGTACCGGCGGTATCTTCTTCGATTGGCTGCATTCGGATGAGGACAAAGGCGGCTGGGACGCCGATTTCAACTTCGTCCAGGACGTCGGGCGATCTTTTCTCGTCGTCTACGGGCATCTGGTGCGCGCCAACTTCAATGACAACTGGACCGATGGCGACCGTGACGAGCAGCTCATCCGCCGCGGCCGTTATGTCGAATTCAACTTGCTTCACGATCGCGGCACCATCTTCGGGCTGAAGACCGGCGGCAATGTCGCCTCGATCCTGTCCAGCCTGCCGCCAGAAGCGAAATGGCCGTAAAATCTCGGCGAGCACGAGGTGAGCCGCAATCGGGTCCAAATCCCCGGAATTTGACGGCGAATGTGGCGCAAGGCGTGCCAAAAAATATCTTTTTCGTCTAATATACCATTGTAAAGATTGGGCTATTTGTCGCGTGGGGCCGGGAAACGCCGGCGGTTCTTTACTCCCGAGAGCCGCGACCCGACGTGACCGGACGGCCCATGATTGAATGGGGCACCTTTCCCAAGCGGTGCCCACATTTTCCAGGAGAGCATGCCATGCGCAAGCTTATTATGACCGCAGCCGCTGCTACCGTTCTCGCCTCTGGTACTGCCGCATTCGCTGCGGCCAAGCACACCACCGGCACGATCAAAAGCTTTGATGGAACGGCGATGAGCCTAGTTCTGGATAACGGAGCCACCTTTACGTTGCCCCAGACCTTCAAGGATCCTGGCCTGAAGGTCGGCGAAAAGGTCCGCGTCACGTGGGATATGAGCGGCAAGGATAAAATTGCCGAGGCAGTCAAGATCGTGAAGTGATGTCCTGCCCGCTGGAGCAAGACGAGGTCTTACTCCTAGGTAGCGTAAGAGGGCGGAGCAGCGATGCTCCGCCTTTTCGCAACCCGATCACCGCGTGTCGGCTTGGACGCACGGCACTCTAAGGCAACCAAAACCATTCGATCGTGTTATGCTAACCTGGCCAGCGTGTAGCCCGGATACCGGACGCGGTTTCCGGATCGCGCAATCAAAGGTGGGAGCTTCCGTGTCAGTGCGCGGTGCTCCAAGGAGGAGATGAGGAGAAGCCGATGAAGGAATTCCATTGCGGGTCGCTCGTACCCGGCTGCGAGTGGCACACACGCGCCGAGGAGGAGGCTGAGGTCATGCGCCGTGCCGTCGAGCATCTGCGCGAGACGCATGGCGAGACCGTGATCCGCGAGACGATGATCGAGGCGATCCGCTCGCGCATCGAAAAGGTCCGCGACGCGGCGTGACGGTCAGGATTCGAGTGCCTCTGCGGCGCGCTTGAGCAGCGCGCCGCGATCGAGCGCAAAACCGGACTCGACCCATTCCTTTTCGAGGTTCTTCAACGTTGCACCAAGCTTTGGCCCCGGTGACGCGCCAAGTGTCGTCAGATCGGCGCCCTTGAGCGGAAAAACAGGGTTCTGCCATTTCGCGGCGAAGGCAAGCAGGCGCGAGAAGCCGCCGGCTTCGAGCAGTGCGTCACTGTCTTCGACTGCGCGGGCTCGAGCGGAAGCAAGCAACAGCCGCAACCGATCGACAAAGCCTTGGCGGTCGCCAAAATAAAGCCCTTTCGCCAACTCTCCTTCGGTCGTTTTCGGATCGACGGCAGCCGTGATCGCCCAATTCCGCAGACGGCTTGCCTCGCTCACGGAAAGCCTCAATCTCTCGGCAAGCGTCTTCATGCGCGCGGCATCCGGCGGCACGACGGCTTCCAGCCTGAGCAGCGGGTCCGGCGCCCAGGCCAGGTCCTTCTCCGTCTTGGTCAGCCCGTGAATGGCATCGATGCCCCATTTCTCGCTTTCCGGCAAAACGGCGGTCAGAACGCCGGCTTGGCGCATCCACAGCAGCGCCCGCGACGGATCCGGCGCCGACAGCAATTTCTTCAATTCCCACCAGACGCGCTCGACCGAGAGCTGGTCGAGGCCCTGCTTCAGCCGTGCGCAAGCCTTTAACCCTTCGGCATCCGGCCTGCCGTCGCCATACCAGGCGAAGAAACGGAAGAAACGCAGGATGCGCAGATAATCCTCGCGGATACGCGCTTCCGGATCGCCGATGAAGCGCAGCCGCCGCGCCTCGATATCGGCGATACCGCCGACCAGATCGACGACCGTTCCATCGGCTTCGGCATAGAGTGCATTGATGGTGAAATCGCGCCGCTCAGCGTCGGCTTTCCAGTCGCGGCCGAACGACACTTTGGCGCGCCGGCCGTCGGTTTCGACATCGGCACGCAGCGTGGTGACCTCGTAGGCCTTGCCCTGGGCGACCGCGGTGACCGTGCCATGCTTGATGCCGGTCGGCACCGTCTTGAAGCCCGCCGCCTCGGCACGCCGGATGGTTTCCTCGGGCACTGTCGTGGTGGCGATGTCGATGTCGGCGACCGGCTGGCCGATGAGCGCGTTGCGCACCGCACCGCCGGCGACACGCGCCTCCTCGCCGCCGTCGGTGAGCGCGGCGAGCAGGCGCTGCAAGTGGCTTTCGCCGAGCCAGCCGGCCTTGCCAGCAATCGACACAGGATTGCTCACGAATAGAGCCTTTCATAGAGCGTTCGGATGATGCCCGCAGTGACGCCCCAGATGCGCTGGCCGCCATAGGGCATCTCGTAAAAGAACCATTCGAGGTCGTTCCACATGCGACTGTCTCTGGTGTGGTTGGCGGGGTCCATCAGAAAACCCAGCGGCACCTCGAAGACAGCATCGACTTCGTCGGAATTCAGCGTCAGGCTGAAACCGGGCCGCACAATCCCGAGCACCGGGGCGATGCGATAGCCGCTGCCGGAAACGTAGTCCGGCAGACGGCCGATGATCTCGATGTAATCCCTATCGAGACCTATCTCCTCGAATGTCTCGCGCAACGCCGCCGCTTCCGGGCTCGCATCGGTTGGATCGACGGTGCCACCGGGGAAAGCAACCTGCCCCGAATGGTTGCGCAGCTTCTCCGCCCGCCTGGTCAAAAGGACCGTGGCTTCATGGCCATGGTCGACCACCGGGATCAGAACGGCGGCATCGCGCAGCGCCTTGGCCAGCTTCAGCCTGGGATGGCCCGGATTGAAGCGGTGGTCGCCAAAATCGTCGCCGGCATGCGCCAGCGGCTGCGCCGCGACGCGCTGGCGAAACTCGGCAGCGGAAAACGCCAACTGCGTCACCTGATCCATCATAGGCGGTCCATCATGCGCTCAGCCGTTTCAGTTTCTCAGCCGGCATGATTGGATAGACCTCGCCTTTGGAACGGACGGCAAACATCGTCTTGCCACTGATGTCGATCTCTTCGCCGTGCTCGACCAGCTCGTACATCACCGGCCGTGCCACCAGCGCCTCCAGCCGCCCGCGCACCAGCACATAGGGCTTCAGGCCACCTGTCTCGTCCTCATCGACGAAGCGCAGCGGGTGTCCCACCCCAGCCTCGACCACGTCGCCGACATTGGTGCGAAAGGTGATGATTTGTCCGTCGCCCGCGCCAGACACGTCCATCTCGACGGCAATGAAGGGCGCATCGGCGACGCGGATGCCAACCTTTTCCACCGGCGTCACCAGGTAGGTCCTGCCGTCCTCGTCCTTACGCAGCACCGAGGAAAAAAGCTGCACCAGCGGCATCCGGCCGATCGGCGTTCCCAGATAGAACCAGGTGCCGTCCTGCTTGATTTCCATGTCGAGATCGCCGCAAAACGCCGGATTCCAGCGTTCCACCGGCGCCGGCCCCTTGCCGGCGCGCGTCGCGCGCGAGACCAGCGCTTGCAGCCCGCGCGCCTCGGTCGCGGCCGTCAGGCTCTCTTCACGATTGTCTGCGGCTTCCGTCATGGTCACGAAATAGTCACTGTTGTTCCGCTTGTCAGCCTAAGTCTGTGATTTAAATTCAAAGACAGGCGCCCTGCGAGGCCGAATCGCGGCATTCTGCGGCACCCACTGTGCCAAGCGGTATTTCCAACCAGAAGGATCGATGCTGCATGAGCGTGATGATCAAGGAAAGCCCGATCAGCGAAAAGGACATGGTGGCGCAGGCCGAGAAAGCGCTGGCCGACATTTCGAGGGTTCGCAACGGCGTCGGCCGGGTCATCTTCGGCCAGGAAAGCGTCGTCGAGCGCACGCTCGTCGCATTGCTGGCCGGCGGCCATGCACTGCTGGTCGGCGTGCCCGGCCTAGCCAAGACCAAGCTGGTCGAAACGCTGGGCATCGTGCTCGGCCTCGATTCACGCCGTATCCAGTTCACGCCCGACCTGATGCCGTCCGACATTCTCGGCTCAGAGGTGATGGAGCAGGATGAATTCGGCAAGCGTTCGTTCCGCTTCATTTCCGGGCCGATCTTCGCGCAACTGCTGATGGCCGACGAGATCAACCGCGCCTCACCGCGTACCCAGTCGGCGCTGCTGCAGTCGATGCAGGAATACCACGTCACCATTGCCGGCGTGCGCCACGACTTGCCGTCACCGTTCCATGTTCTGGCGACACAGAACCCGCTGGAGCAGGAAGGCACCTATCCGCTGCCCGAGGCACAGCTCGACCGCTTCCTGATGCAGGTCGACATCCTCTACCCCGAGATCGAGGCGGAGCGCCGCATCCTGCTGGAAACCACCGGTATCGAGGATGCCAAGGCTGAAAACGTGCTGCAGCCGGCGCGGCTGAAGGACATCCAGACGCTCATCCGCCGCATGCCGGTGCCGGAAAGCGTCGTCGAGGCGATCCTCAAGCTGGTGCGCTCTGCGCGTCCCGGCCAGGGCAACGCCGATACCGACAAGCACGTCGCCTGGGGCCCAGGCCCGCGCGCCAGTCAGGCGCTGACGCTGTGCACCCGCGCCCGCGCCCTCTATGACGGCCGGCTGGCGCCGTCGGTCGACGACGTCCGCGCACTGGCCGAGCCGGTGCTGCAGCACCGCATGGCGCTGACCTTCGCCGCCCGCGCCGAGGGCACCACGGTTCGCGACGTCGTGGCGAAGCTCGCGAAAGGGATTTGATGGCGCGCATCGGTGAAGCGCAGGTACCGGCAGCGACGCGCGATGCGCTCGCCAGAGGCCGGTTGCGGGCTTCTCTGGTGCCGGACCTGCTGGTCGAGGCGCGCCGCATCGTCAACACGGTAATTGCCGGCTGGCATGGCCGCCGCAAGCGCGGCATCGGCGAGAACTTCTGGCAGTTCCGGCCCTATGTCGAAGGCGATTCCTCGCGCATTGACTGGCGCCGTTCCGCCCGCGACGACCACACCTATGTCCGCGACCGTGAATGGGAGGCCGCCCACACGGTGTGGCTGTGGGCCGACCCCTCGCCTTCCATGCTCTACAAATCGACCGGAGCCAGCGTTTCCAAGGAATCGCGCGCCCTTGTGCTGACGCTGGCCATGGCCGAGCTTTTGTCGCGCAGCGGCGAGCGCATTGCCTGGCCCGGCCTGACCGACCCGTTCACCGCCCGCAATGGCGCCGAGCGCATCGCGGCGCAACTGATGCACGCCGGCGACCTGCCGGCAAAGCCCGACCTGTCCGGCATTCGTCGCTTCTGCGACATCGTCCTCGTCAGCGATTTCCTCGACCCGGTCGAGGACACCATGGCCTGGCTGGACGTGCTCGCCCGCCACGGCGTGCGCGCACACCTGATCGAGGTCGCCGATCCGGCCGAGGAAAGCTTCCCCTATGCCGGGCGCACCGAATTCACCGATCCTGAGACCGGCGACAAGCTGACCGCCGGCCGTGCCGAAATGCTGGGCGAGGGCTATCGCCTGCTTTATGCCGCCCGCCGCCAGGAACTGGCCGCCTGGTGCAAACGGCTTGGCTGGAGCTTTACCGTCAATCATACCGATCGCCTTGCCTCCGAGGCGCTGGTGCGCATCCATATGGCGATGACCGCCGAGGGCAGCTTTGCCGGGAGGGCCCGCGCATGAGTTGGCTGCCGCTCTCCTTCGGGGCGCCGATGGTGCTGTGGGGCCTGCTGGCGCTGCCGGTGATCTGGTGGCTTCTGCGGCTGACCCCGCCCAGGCCGCAAACCGAGGTGTTTCCGCCGCTCAGGATTCTCGCCCGCGTGTTGAGGCGCGAAGAAACGCCGCAGCAGAGCCCTTGGTGGCTGACGCTGCTCAGGCTGCTAATGGCCGCGCTTGTCGTGGCAGCACTTGCCGAACCCGTCTTCAACCCGCGCGAAAAGCTGCCGGCCGAGGGCGCCGCCCTGGCGCTGGTGATCGACAATGACTGGGCAAGTGCCGCCGACTGGGGCAAGCGGGTCGCCACCGCCGAGCGGCTGATCGCCGATGCCAATTCGAACGGCGTGCCGGTGCTCATCGCTTTCACCGCCGAGAAGCCGAATGCCGAGATCGGTCCCTTCGATGCCGCTGCCGCGCTCGACCGGCTGCGCGCGGCAAAGCCGCGGCCGATCCCGACCGACCGCCCCGCCGTCTACGCCCGCGTCGCATCAGCCCTGAACTCGCTGCCGGGCGCCAGCGTCGCAGTGCTCGCCGATGGCTTGGCGGCGCAAGGCGACGAAGCCGCCTTTGACACGTTGTTGTCAAAGAACGCGGCACGTGTTGTCTGGGCCGTTTCCGACCGGCTGTCGCTGACCGGCCTGACCGGCGCCGACAACCAGGTCGACGGCTTCGCACTGACCGCCATTCGCGCACCGGGCGACCCAGCACCTGCACAGGTGACGGCCGGCGCGTTCGACGACAAGGGCCGCCGCATTGCCGACGCGACGCTTACCTTTGCCCCGGGCGGAACCACCGCAACCGGCACGATGGCGGTGCCGTTCGAACTGCGCAACGACTTCGCCTACATCGCGCTCGATGGCGAGCGCCAGGCCGGTGCCGTCCGCGTGCTCGATGAGAGCTCAAAACGCCGCCGCGTCGGGTTGCTGTCGCAGTCCGAGGCCGATCAGGCGCAACCGCTGCTGTCGCCGCTCTACTACATCCGCCGCGCCCTGCAGCCCTTCGCCGATCTCGTCGAGCCGTCGAGCGTCGATCTCGCCGACGCCATTCCGCAACTGCTCGACCAGAAACCGGCGATGATCGTCATGGCGGATGTCGGCACCATTCCGGAACAGGCGCGGCAGAGGCTGGTCGACTGGGTCGACAAGGGCGGCACACTGGTGCGTTTTGCCGGTTCGCGGCTGGCCGCTGCCGGCAATGACGACGATCTGCTGCCGGTCCGGCTGCGCACCGGCGAGCGATCGCTTGGCGGCGCGCTGTCATGGACGGCGCCGCAGCCGGTCACCGAATTCCCGAAAACCGGTCCCTTCGCCGACCTCGCGCCGCCAACCGAGGTCACCGTTACTAGGCAGGTGCTGGCCGAGCCGACGCCCGACATTGTCGAGCGCACCTGGGCCACGCTTGCCGACGGCACGCCGCTGGTGACCGGGATGAAGAAGGACAAGGGCACCCTCGTACTGTTCCACGTCACCCCCGAGGCGACGTGGTCCAATCTGCCGATCTCCGGCAGCTTCGTCGAGATGCTGCGGCGCATCGTGCAATTGTCGCGCAACCAGGGCTCGGCGGTCGCCAATGCGGAGGCAGCCGCCACGTCGCTGGCACCCTATCGCATGATCGCCGCCGACGGCACGCTGGTGCCGCCGACGCCGGATGCCAGGCCTCTGGTGCCCGGCGCCGGCCCGCTGCCGGTGACGCTGGAAAACCCGCCCGGCCTCTACGGCTCGGAGACGGGAGTGTTCGCTCACAATCTGCTCGGTGGCGACAGCGCATTCACGCCGCTGGCCCGGCCTGAAATCACGGTGCCGGTCACCACTATCCAGTATGCCTTCGACGAGCAGCGCAACCTCAAAGGTCCGCTTGTCACGGCCGCCCTGGTGCTGATGGTGCTCGACACGCTTGCCGTATTCTGGATGGGCGGCCTGTTGTCGCGCCGGCCGCGCCGTGCCGGCGCTGCGGCGACGGCAGCCGTCCTGCTGATTGCGCTCTGCGCCTTGATTGGCCACGCGGACGTCGCGCGTGCCGACGACGCCAAACCGGGAGATACAGAGGCGATCGGGGACATTTCAAAGACCCGGATCGCCTACGTGCTGACCGGCGAACCGGGTGTCGATTCGATCAGCCGCGCCGGGCTCGAAGGGCTGACCCGCTTTCTTATCGAAAAAACCGCGCTCGAACCCGGAGCACCCGCCGGCGTCGACATCTCGAAGGACGAACTGTCCTTCTACCCGCTGATCTACTGGCCGATCGATCCCTCGGCCCCGATGCCGAGCGAGGCCGCCATCGCCCGCATCGACGCCTATATGCAGCAGGGCGGAACGGTCTTGTTCGACACCCGTGACCAGTTCGCCAATGGCATTGGTGCGGATTCGACCAGCCCGGCTACGGAGCGGCTGCGCGACATCCTCGGCAACCTCAACGTGCCACCGCTGGAACCGGTGCCGTCGGACCACGTGCTGACCAAATCCTTCTACATTCTTCCGGAGTTTCCTGGCCGTTTTGCCGGCAGCCCGCTTTGGGTCGAGGCATCGCTCGAAGCCAGCAACACCGAGAACCGCCCGGTGCGCACCGGCGACGGCGTTTCGCCAATCATGATCACCGCGAATGATTTCGCCGGCGCCTGGGCGGTCGACGAGAATGGCGACCCGCTATTGCCGACGGTGCCTTCGGATCCGATGCAGCGCATCTATGCGCTGCGCGCCGGCGTCAACATCATGATGTACATGCTGACCGGCAACTACAAGTCCGATCAGGTGCACGTCCCGGTGCTGCTCGAACGGCTGGGGCAGTAGACTATGAACTGGTCGCTCTCCTTCGAACCGCTCATCACCTGGCCGCTGCTCGCAGTGGTCCTGGTGCCGCTGCTGCTGCTGGCGCTGGCCGGCCTTTGGTTTCGCCAGCGCGGTGCGATTTTCCGCCTGGCAGCCCTGATTGCCCTGGCTGCGGCGCTGCTCAATCCGGTGTTCCTCGACGAAGAGCGCGAGCCGCTGAAAAGCATCGTCGCCGTCGTCGTCGACCGCAGCCAGAGCCAGGATATCGGCGACCGCACCAAGCAGACCGACGCGGCGTTAGCCGGGCTTCAGCAGCGTCTCGGCCGCTTCAAGCAGTTCGACGTCCGTGTCGTCGAAGCCGGCAAGTCCGAAGCCGCCGACGAGCGCACCGAGACGCGGTTGTTTTCCTCGCTCGAAAATGCTTTCCGCGACGTGCCGCCATCGCGCATCGGCGGCGCCATCATGATCACCGATGGCGAGGTGCATGACGCGCCGTCCGGCACACCCGACTTCAATGCCCCGCTGCATGCGCTGATTACCGGCAACGAGCATGAAAAGGACCGTCGCATTCGCTTCGAGAATGCGCCGCGCTTCGGCCTCGTCGGCAAGCCGCTCGACATGACCTATCGCGTCATCGCCACCAACAACGACACCGGCCCGGTCGATGTCCGCGTATCGGTCAATGGCGAGCAGGTATCGGTCGAGCACGCCAACATCGGCCAGGCGATGCCGCTGCAGGTGACCATTCCCAGCGCCGGGCGCAACATTGTCGAACTCGCCATCAACCACGAGCCGGGCGAACTCACCGACACCAACAACCGCGCCATCGCGCTGATCGACGGTATTCGCGAAAATCTGCGGGTACTGCTCGTTTCCGGTGAACCGCATGCGGGCGAGCGCACCTGGCGCAATTTGCTGAAATCCGACGCTTCGGTGGACCTCGTGCACTTCACCATCCTGCGCCCGCCGGAAAAGCAGGACGGCACGCCGATCAACGAATTGTCGCTGATCGCCTTCCCGACGCGCGAGCTGTTTGTTGAGAAGATCAAGGATTTCGACCTGATCATCTTCGACCGCTATCAGCACCGCGACGTACTGCCGATCCTCTATTACGACTATATCTCCGAATATGTCGAAAAGGGCGGCGCGCTGCTGATCGCGGCAGGCCCCGAATATGCCGGCGAAAGCTCGATCGCCCGCACGCCGCTGATATCGGCGCTGCCGGCAATGCCGACCGGCGAGGTCATCGACAAGGCCTTCTATCCGCGCCTCACCGATACCGGCCAGCGTCATCCGGTAACGCGCGGGCTCGACGGCTCCGCGACCGAGCCGCCGCACTGGAGCCGCTGGTTCCGCACCATCGGGGTCGAGAACCCCGAGGGCGAGGTGGTGATGAAGGGCGCCGACAACCGGCCGCTGCTGCTGCTCGATCGCAAGGGCGAAGGCCGCGTCGGCATGCTTCTGTCCGACCAGGGCTGGCTGTGGGCGCGCGGCTTCGAGGGCGGTGGCCCCCACGTCCAGCTCTACCGGCGCATCGCCCACTGGCTGATGAAGGAGCCCGAACTCGAGGAAGAGCGGCTGACCGCCGACGGCCGCGGCATGGTGCTGGAAATCCGCCGCCAGACAATGAGCGACGACCCCGGCCCGGCGCAAGTCATCACGCCATCCGGCAAGGCACTGATCGTCAGGCTCGAGAAATCCGAACCAGGTGTCTTCCTCGGCAGCGTCGAGACCAGCGAAATCGGTCTCTACCAGGTCGGCAATGGCGACCTGACGGCATTGGCCCATGTCGGGCCGGTCAACGCCCCGGAATTCACCGATGTGGTCTCCACCGAGAACCGGCTGAAACCACCGGCTGAGGCAACCGGCGGCAGCGTTCGCCGGCTGGCGCCGGCCTCGGCACTTGGCAATCTCACCAGCATGGTCACGCTGCCCTCGATCGTTCCAGTCCGCTCCTCGGGAGCGGCTTCCGGCAATGACTGGATCGGCCTGCGCACCACCGACGACAGCGTGCTCAAGGCCGTCTCGCGCGTGCCGCTGTTCGGTGGCTTCCTCGGACTCGGCCTGCTGCTTTTGGCGATGGGCTCTATGTGGTACCGCGAAGGGCGGTAGCGGCACCGTCCTTCCTTCTCCCCTTGTGGGCCTGTTGCGCAGTAACCGGGGATGTTTGGATGGGGCGGGATCGCAGGGATTTCGCTCGTCTTTGTGAGCTCCGCCCCCTTGTTTGGGCTTTCGGCGGCGGTTTCGGCCCGGGCGGCCGCGCTGCGGGCGCACCTATCCCGTGATGGCGGCCCATCGGCGCATGTTGAAGGCGATCGCCGCCAATGTCACCTGGGCGGTGGCCTT